>NZ_JAMXFI010000033.1:18512-72553 GCF_025460875.1 Microvirga yunnanensis | reverse complement strand
TCCACCTGCACTTCACCCCGACTTCGGCTTCGTGGCTCAACCTGGTCGAGCGCTTCTTCGCCCTGATCACGCAGGAGCGCATCCGGCGCGGCGCCTTCACGAGCGTGCCCGATCTGGAGCGCGCGATTATGGCCTATCTGGAGCACCATAATGCCGACCCTCGCCCCTTTGTCTGGACCGCCCCGGCCTCAGCGATCCTGGAAAAGGTCGCCCGTGCGAAACAAGCGTTAGAGTCACAACACTAGGTGGCGGGCGCCCCGAACGGAGAGAGGTCTTAGAACACGCCCAGGCTGTGGCCGTTGTCGACGAGCGTGTCGCTGTCGACGATGCCGCCGACCTGAGCCGAGGTCGCGCTGCCGCCGTAGGCGGTGTTCGTCGCCATCTGGTCGATGTCGTTGTAGGAGAGCTGTTCGTTGTAGCCGCCGCCGAACCAGTCGTGGCTGCCGTCGAGAAGCTTGTCGGCATCCGTGATGTTGGCCACCTGGGCCGACGTCGCATTGCCGCCGAGGGCCGTGTTGAAGGCGTCCTGGAAGATGTCGTTTTCAGAGAACTGGAAGTTTTCCATGGTAGGTTCCTCTTCGGGTTAAGCGTTGCTCTCGAGACCGCCTGAGATGCTCTCTCCGTTGGCGATGATGAGACTTTGAACCACCGTCGAGGATGGCGCTGTGAAGCGCGTCACACCGGCGAATTTTCTGCAGATGTGTCTGATCGTCGGGAGCCGCCGTTCGAGCTCCGGCGGCCATCGCGGCGGGAAACGCGGCCGGATTGCGGCTGCGCCGGAGGAACCAGCTTGTCCCGTTCGAGTTCAGACCTGAAGCATCGACCGGGACGACGTTAGGCTTCCGGGTCAATTCCAGATATCGATTCCGATGCCGGCGCATCGTTCGGCGCGCAACCCAGGGTTCCGCGCGATGCGCGAGCCTCGGGCCAGGAGAGCACGATGGGCATTCGCAATTGGACGGCACTGGCAGTGATTGCCCTTGCCGTCGTGGTCGTTTTCTTCGCCTTGCGCGAAACGCATTCCGACCCGGAGAGTGCCCCGGGACGGGCCGCCAGCCAGGAGACGATCAAGCCGATCCCGTCCAACCCGGATACCGTCGCCCCGCGCCCCTGACGGTCGAGGTCCATGGGTTTCCACGCCGTGCCGCGTCGGCCTGCAAGGTCCAGCAAAGCCAGCGCGGCTAATCCTTGATCCGATGGCCCGCCTCCGGCGCAAATGATATTTGGATCCTTTTCATGACGACCATTCAGCTTCCCGACGTCGCCGTCACGATGACGCTCGTCGCCACCCTGCAGGCGAGCCTGCCGCATTTCGGCCGCATGGTCGATCAGTGCGGCGATCCGGCCCCCGCCCTGCGTCAGCTCGGCCTCGTTCACTGGGAAAACGGGCGGTTCGACGCGGCCGCCCAATGCTTCGCCGCCGCACTGTCCCTGGCGCCCGGGAACCCGGACCTCTGGCGCGATCTGGCGAGCGTCTCCAGCGCCGCCGACCGCGACGAGGAGGCGCTGACGGCGATCCGCCGGTCCCTCGACCTCGATCCGCTGAGCGCTCCGTCCTGGCAGACCCTCGCCGGCGTGGCCGACAGGCTGGACGACGCCGAGACGGCCGAGGACGCCTACCGGCGCACCATCGCGCTCAAGCCCGAGGCCGCCGCGTCTCATCTCGGGCTCGGCCTGCTGCTGTTCCGGAAGAAGCGTTACGACGACGCTCTGGCGGCCGTGCGCGCGTCCATCGCGCACGATCCGGTGAACGGCCTTGCCCATTATGCCCTCGGGCATCTGTCCTTCATCGCGTCCGATTTCGCCGGCTGCGCGCGGGCGTTCGACGAGGCTGTCCGCCTGACGCTGCCGCTCGATCCGCCGACCCGGCAGAAGCGCGCCCGCGCGCTGACGTTCCAGGCCATGATCGAGGGCCGGGTCCGTGACGCCCTGCGCGATTATCCCGCAATCGCCGGCGAGGACCGCGAGGATCTCGAGATCATCACGCGCGACGCGTTCTCCGTTCTCAGCGCCGCCGGTCATCTCGAAGCCGCCGCGGAGATCGGCCGGATGAGGCTCGCGGAAAGGCCCGACGATCCGGTCAGGCGCTATCTGCTCGACGCCGTGCTCGGGCGAGCCATGACGGCTGCTCCCGTGGAGTACATCGAGACTTATTTCGATCAGTTCGCGCCCCAGTTCGACGGCAAATTGCTCGAGACGCTGCAATACGAAGCCCCGCGCCGGATGGCGTCGCTCGTGGCCAGGCACCGGACCGGCTTCGGGACCATGCTCGACCTGGGCTGCGGCACCGGCCTGGCCGCCGCGGAACTGGCGCCCCTCGGGGCGAGCCTGATCGGGGTCGATCTCTCCGCCGGCATGCTCGCCGAGGCCGCCAGGCGCGGCGGCTATGCCGAGCTCGTCAAGGCGGAGGCCGCCGCCTATCTCGCGGCGTCGCGGAACCGTTTCGATCTCGTCTTCGCGGCGGATTCCCTGATCTATTTCGGCGATCTCGGCCCGCTGTTCCGCGCGGCCGCCGGGGCCCTGGTGCCGGGCGGATTGTTCGCCCTGAGCATCGAGCTCGCAGCCGGTGACGGGTTCACGCTGCAGCCCTCCGGCCGCTTCGCCCATTCGCTCGAACACGTCCGGTCGACGGCCACGGACTTCGTCGTCCTGGAGACCATGGAGAGCCGCATCCGGCTCGAAGCGGGGCGCCCGGTGCCCGGCCTCTACGTTCTCCTGGAACGACGCTGATGCGGCGCCGGTGCGCCGCGCCTGCGGGATCTGCGCCGCGCACCGGAACTCGCCGCGCACCGGAACTCCTGGCGGCTATCGACCCTCGACCGCGAAGCGAATGAAATTGCGCAGTTCCGTCAGGCGGTGCTCTCCCTGCGTGACCTGCGCGTCGAGCCCGAGCATCCAGGCAAGATCCCGTCGGTCGGGATCCTGGTGGAGCGCCTCGACCATGGAAGCATAGTGATCGAGATCCCCGGAGCTGCCGACGTATCCCTCCCGGACCAGGTCGTCGCACTGACGCCGCAGCGCTCCCGCGACCTCGCGCAGGTCGAGTTCGGGATGGTACTGGACACCCCAGAACACGCCCGCTTCGTGCCGGATCTCGACGGCCTGAACCTCGGTGACCGTGTTGAAGGCCAGCAGCGTTCCTCCTTCCGGCAGCGTCTCCACTTCGTCCGAGTGGAACGCCGGAGCGTCGAAGGAGGCCGGCCTCCCGGCCAGGAGCGGATGCCGATGCCCGTCCTCCGTGAGCGTGATGCGGCGCGCGAAGCCGGCCTCCCGGCCCCGGCGACCGGGGCGCACCGCGCCGCCGGCCGCCACCGTGGCCACCTGCAATCCGGCACAGGACCCGAAGGAGGGGACGCCTGCGTCGAACACCGCCCGCATCAGGTCGACCTCCCGCCGCGTCTCGGGAGTGTCCTGGTAGAGGTGGAGCGGCGAGCCGGTCACGAACACCGCATGGTAGGCCCGCAACCCGGCCCGGTCGGGCAGCGCGGCGCCCCTGTCGGCCGGCTTCACGCGATGGCAGACGGCCTCGGGTGCGAGGCTGCGCAAGGTGTCGATATAGGTTTCGCCCGAGCTGCGCCCCACGCTCTCGCGGCGGTTTTCCCGGGCTTCGGGCGGCTCGCTTTCCGCAACGAGGAAACGCAACTGTTCTGGCAAGGGGAGCTTTCCGGAAGACGCCGAAACGGCAGGCAAGACGGAACACCGCGAGCCGCATTCGGGTTCCGGGTCGCACCTGCGGCATGAGGAACGGCCCGCTCGGTCGATGACGAGCCGTGCTTCAACCGATCCCGGATCCGTTCCCGTCAGGGTTCCTTGCGCGCGAGCTCGCGCTCGGCCCGCCGCAGGGCGAGCAGCAGGTCGATCTGATCGTCCGGGATCGGCTGACCCTCGATCTCCGCGAAGATGGCCTGAAGGTGGGCGGCGATCTGCTCCCGCGCGTCGGGGCCAAGCCGCGGACCCGACATCGTCTGATCCGAATTTCTCTCGGTACTCATTGGGCTCCCTGTTGCTACTCCGCCCCTGACGTGATCGGCTGCGAACCAGCCTGAGATTGTCTCGTCAGTATTTCCCATCGTGGTTAACGGATCGTAAGCGTCGCGCCTCGACCGTCGGGACAGGGCAGGCCGTTCCGGTTGTGATCGCCCCCGCGATGCGTCATGCTGGGCGCAAGGTTGCCCGGAGCCCGAGCCATGGATCGGAGACAAGCGGCCGATGCCGGCCTGACGCGCACGCTGTTCGAGACCGTAGCGTCCGTGGCCTCCGACTTCCGTAGCGTCATCAGCCGACGCCTCCAGCGCCCCGAGCAAACCTACCCGGACGCCCTGGCGGCCTTCGCCCAGCCCACGCCCGAGACCGGTCTGGCGGCCGAGGAGGTGATCCGCGATCTCGTCCGGCGGGCCACGCCGGGGCTCCACGCCAGCACGGGGCCGCGCTTCTTCGGCTGGGTGATCGGCGCCTCCCATCCGGTCGGCGTCGCGGCCGACTGGCTGACCTCGGCCTGGGGGCAGAATGCGGGCAACCACACGGCCTCTCCGGCGGCGGCCGCCGCCGAGACCGTGGCGGCCGGGTGGCTGCTCGATCTTCTGGATCTCCCCCGGGAGGCCTCGGTCGGCTTCGTCACGGGCGCCACCGTGGCGAACTTCGTCTGTCTGGCGGCCGCCCGCGGCTCGGTGCTGCGCCGGGCGGGCTGGGACGTGGAGCGCCATGGCCTGTTCGGCGCCCCGCCCATTCACGTGCTCATCGGCGACGAGGCCCACGCGACCGTGTTCTCGGCGCTCCAGTTCCTGGGCCTCGGCCACGACCGGGTCGTGCGCATCGACACGGACGGCCAGGGCCGCATGCGCCCGGACGCCTTCGCCCGGGTCCTCGACCATTGTCACGGGCCCACCATCGCGATCACGCAGGCGGGCCAGATCAACACCGGGGCATTCGACGATCACGCGGCCATCGTGCCTCGGGCCCGCGCGCAGGGCGCCTGGGTGCATGTGGACGGGGCCTTCGGCCTGTGGGCCCGGGCCTGCCCGTCCCGGGCGGATCTGGCCGCCGGCATCGAGGGCGCGGATTCCTGGGCCACGGACGGGCACAAATGGCTCCAGACCCCTTACGATTGCGGCTATGCCATCGTCCGGGACGCAGACGCGCACCGGCGCGCCATGACCAGCGCGGCGAGCTACCTGCCGGTCATCGGCGAGGGCGAGCGCGACCCGTCCCATTATGTGCCGGAACTGTCCCGCCGGGCCCGCGGCTTCGCCACCTGGGCGATGCTCAACCATCTCGGGCGCGACGGGATCGCCCGCATGGTCGAGGAGCATTGCCGGCTCGCGCAGCGCCTCGCCGGGCGCCTCGCCGGCGAGCCCGGCCTGCGCATCGTCAACGACGTGGCCCTCAACCAGGTGATCGTCCGCTTCGGGCCCGACGCCCCTGCGGCGGACGGCGACGCCCTGACCCTGCGGACGATCCGGCGCATCCAGGAGGACGGGACGCTCTTCGCCGGCGGGTCGCAATGGCGGGGCGCCTGGGTGCTGCGGCTCTCGGTGATCTCGGGCCCGGCCACGGAGCAGGATATCGACCGCTCCGCCGACGCGATCCTGGCCGCCTGGCGGCAGGTGCGCGCCTCCGGCTGAGCGGGGCGGACCTCAGGTCATCCTCCGCGCCGCGCCGCCTCGATGGCCGCGACGTCTATCTTCCGCATGGTCATCATGGCGTCGAACGCACGCTTGGCTTCCGCGCCGCCGGCCGCCAGCGCCTCCGTCAGGACCCGCGGGGTGATCTGCCAGGACACGCCCCAGCGGTCCTTGCACCAGCCGCATGCGCTCTCCTGGCCGCCGTTGCCCACGATGGCGTTCCAGTAGCGGTCGGTCTCCGCCTGGTCGTCGGTGGCGATCTGGAACGAGAAGGCTTCGGTGGGCTTGAACGCGGGACCGCCGTTGAGGCCGAGACAGGCCACCCCCGCCACCGTGAACTCGACCGTCAGCACGTCGCCCTCCCGGCCGGACGGGTAGTCCCCGGGGGCGCGGTGCACGGCCGTCACCCGGCTGTCGGGAAAGGTCTCGGCATAGAAGCGGGCGGCGGACTCGGCGTCCTTGTCGTACCAGAGGCAGATCGTGTTCTTCGCCATGGCGTGCTCCCTGCTTGGACGGAGCCGGAGGCTCCGGTCTTGGCGCGTGCCTTTCTTCCTACCTCTTTTCCGGCCGGTGCGGCAAACCGGGCCCGTCGGCGCAGACGCCGGAACGCGTCCGCGATGTCCGCCCCATGGCCCGGGCGGCCGCGTCAGAACTGGAAATAGATGAACTCATAATTCGCGTCGTCGCCGATCTTGAACAGAACGACCACCAGGAGAACCGCGAAGACGACCGCGATGGCCCGGCGCGGCGGGATCCGGTGCACGAAGGCCCAGGCCGTCGGGCCGAGCACGGCGACCAGCGCGGCGATCAGGATCGTCCGCCACTTGATCGACGGGTCCGCTCCGCCGAGGCCGATCAGGCCCTCGTAGATCCGCAGCGCCGCGTCGAAGGTCGTGGCGCGGAAGAGCACCCAGGTGAGCATCACGAACAGCATCGTCAGGACCCAGCCTGCCGCGCGCGGCATGGCGAGCCCGGCGCGCCGCCACAGCACGCCCGCTGCGAGCGCGAGCCCGTGGGCGGCCCCCCAGGCGACGAAGGTCAGCCCGGCGCCGTGCCAGAGGCCGCCGAGCGTCATGGTGGCCAACAGGGCCGCGAGCTGCACCGCCAGGCCCTTCCGGTTGCCGCCCATGGCGATGTAGAGGTAGTCGCGCAGGAAGCGAGACAGGGTCATGTGCCAGCGCCGCCAGAAATCCTGCAGCGACACGGACCGGTAGGGCGCGTCGAAGTTCTGCGGCAGCACGATGCCGAAGAGCAGCGCGAGACCGAGCGCCATGTCGGTATAGCCCGAGAAATCGAAATAGATCTGGAACGTGAAGCCGAGCATCGCCTGCCAGGCCTCGCCCAGCGCGACGGCCTTTCCGGCGGCGGCGGCCTGGAAGATCGGGTTGACGTATTCGGAGAGCGGGTCGCCGAGCAGGGTCTTCTTCGCCAGGCCGCAGACCAGCAGCATGAGCCCCCGCGCGATGCGCTCGTCGGCGTCGGGCCGCCGGTAAGGCCGCTCCTCGAACTGGTGCATGATCTCGCTCCAGCGCACCAGGGGGCCGGCGAGAACCTGCGGGAAGAACGCGATGTAGAGGCCGTAGCGGACCGGATCGTACAGGGGCGCTTTGCCCTTCTTCAGATCCGTCAGGTACATGATGTGGTGGAACGTGAAGAACGAGATGCCGAGCGGCAGCGCGAGCTCCACGTGGAGCCTCGGCAGCCCGGGCACGAGGGCGGCGAGGTCCATGAAGAAGTTGAAATACTTGAAGACCGCCAGGACGAGCAGGTTGGCGGCGATCGCCAGCGGGATCAGGACGGATCGCCCCGAGCGCACGAAGGCCCTGGCGACGAGCCAGTTGACCATGATGGAGCCGGCCAGAAGCGGTACGAACCGCCAGTCCCAGTAGCCGTAGAAGACAACGGACAGCCCGAGCAGCACGGGCAGCCGCCATGCGGGACGGAACCGCTCGACGGCCCCATGGGCCAGCAGCGCGACCGGCAGGAAGGCGAACAGGAAGATGAACGAGTTGAAGAGCATTCCCGCAACAGCATCGTTGAGCGGCGCGGAATGCTCCCTTCCACGCCCTGACAGGGGTCTTGTGCGGGACTGCTTACCTTGCGTCAACTCATGGATCGGGAAGGCGGCCCATGTTCCTCACGCTTCCGGCCGCCGGAACGGGCCCTGGATCACTGTGCCGCGCCCGATCGGCTCCGGGGCGGTCCTCCCGGTCGAGCGGCTGCGGCTCGCGTCCGTGCCAAGTCACCACCGGCTCACACCACCCTCCATGTCATCACCGGGCCCGTCCCGGTGATCCCGATGGATTGAAGCGCGGCGCCTTTCCGGTCGGGATGGCCGGGACAAGCCCGGCCATGACGTGGCGAGGGTGGCAGGAAGGGCGGAGGGTGCCATGACGCCGGAGGGTGTCCGTGGGAGCATGAGACGGCCGGGACAGGCCCGGCCATGACGGATAGGGCGGAGCCCCATCGTGCCCGGGCGTGATCGCCCGTGACCCCGGCGCCCTTATCCGATCTGCTCGAGGATGATGGCCCGGATCTCTTCGCGGGTGAGGCTGCTTTGTTGCGGCTGCCAGGTGAGGCTGGACTTGCGGGGTGGCGTCGTCGCCGAGGCCTGAAGGCGGGCCTTGGCGGGCTTGGTATGGGAAATGGTCTTCATGATGTCCTTGGTCAGCTCCGGCGTCGCGCCGGGCAGACGTTATTGTTCGTTGATGATGTCGCGTGCGGTGCAAAACGACGGATCCGCCGCGTTGTTCCACGCAGCGACCAAACTTCAAAGATGCGGAAAGCGGGCTCGGCGCTCGATCAGGAGCTTCAGAGAGCAGGCCGAACATGTCGGTTGGATGACCATCATATGGACGATGTTCGGGATGAATGCAAGATCAAAGCGCAAACAGAACAGAAGCGGGAACAATAACGACAAGGCGGAGCCCTGTCGGACAGTGGTTTTATTGCGTGTCTGTTCAAGCTCTTCCGGTTGTCACGAGGATCGACTGTCCGCCTCTGCCTTGTATTCGCCCCATCCAGGCCCTAGATGAATGCTATTGATATCCGCCGGACAATCGGGCCGCCGCGCCTTCGCCGTCAAGGCGCACGTTCGGACACTCTCCCCGACATCGACGAACCGAGCGCGAGGTCTTCTCCCGCATCAAGGCGGGAGTGGTCGAGCGCGCCGTGCGCGAAGGCAGGATCCGCAGCGCGTGACCATCGAGGCGTCGTGCGATGGATCCGTGACGCCGGCCCGACATCCGACCCCATGTGAGACAGATTCGAGAAAGGACATCCCTTGCAGGTTTTCGTCAGAGACAACAACGTCGACCAGGCTCTTCGGGCCCTCAAGAGGAAGCTGCAGCGGGAAGGCGTCTTCCGTGAGATGAAGGCGCGGAAGTCCTACGAGAAGCCCTCCGAGCGCAAGATCCGCGAGAAGGCGGAAGCGGTTCGCCGGGCGCGCAAGCTCGCCCGCAAGCAGGCCATCCGCGAAGGATTGATCGCCGCGCCGAAGCGTCCCGCCCGGCCCGGGCGCGGGGGGGCCGGTTCCGCACGTCCCGCCGCGCCGGCTCCGAAGCCCGCCGAGTAACCGCGTCGGCCGCGTCGCCGCGCAGGGTGCCCTGCGCGGCCTTCCGCCCGCCCGGAGCCGAAACTCCTGGCGGAGCCGAAATTCCTGGACGGATTCGGCCCCTTTCACTAAGCTTGAGAGGGAGAAACGAGGAGGGCCCGCATGGACAACCCGAAGCCTCAGATAAGGACGACCGACGGCCGAGGACGGCTGTTCGACAGCGTCGTCGACACCATCGGCGACACGCCCTGCATCCGCGTCAACCATCTCGCGCCCGCGCATGTCACGCTCTACGTCAAGGCCGAGTTCTTCAACCCCGCCGCCTCGGTCAAGGACCGGCTCGCCATCGGGATCATCGAGGCGGCCGAGCGGTCCGGCGCGCTGAAGCCCGGCCAGACCGTCGTCGAGGCGACGAGCGGCAACACGGGCATCGGGCTCGCGATGGTCTGCGCCCAGAAGGGCTATCCGCTCGTCGTCACCATGGCGGACAGCTTCTCGGTCGAGCGGCGCAAGCTCATGCGCATGCTGGGCGCCAAGGTGGTGCTCACGCCGCGCGCCGCCAAGGGCTTCGGCATGTACCAGAAGGCCGTGGAGCTCGCGGAGGCGAACGGCTGGTTCCTCGCCCGGCAGTTCGAGACGCAGGCCAACGCCGACATCCACGAGGCGACGACCGCGCGCGAGATCCTCGGCGACTTCAATGGCCGGCGACTCGATTATTTCGTCACCGGCTACGGCACGGGCGGCACCGTCACGGGCGTCGGCCGGGTGCTGCGCCGGGAGCGGCCCGAGACGAAGATCGTTCTGAGCGAACCGGCGAACGCGCAACTCGTCGGCAGCGGCCGCGCCCAGGGCCGCGCCGAGAACGGCGCCCCGGCCGAGAGCCACCCGGCCTTCGAGCCGCACCCGATCCAGGGCTGGACGCCCGACTTCATCCCGTTCGTGCTCCAGGAGGCGATCGACCGGAAGTTCTACGACGAGCTGATCCCGGTGGCCGGCGCCGAGGGCATGAAATGGGCCCGGATGCTCGCCCAGAAGGAGGGCATCTTCACCGGCGTCTCCGGAGGCTCCACCGTCGCGGTCGCCATGCAGGTGGCCGAGCGCGCGCCCGAGGGATCGGTGATCCTCGCCATGCTGCCCGACACCGGCGAGCGCTATCTCTCGACACCGCTCTTCGAGGCGATCCCCGAGGACATGACCGACGAGGAGGCCGCCCTGTCGCGCTCGACCCCGGGCTTCCAGATGGGCTGACGGTCTGGCGTGTCGGACGGGAGGGATGCCCTCACGCCGCCGGCCGCCGTCCACCCGCCACGTCATCACCGGGCTTGTCCCGGTGATCCCGATACGAGAGGCGCGGCGCTCAAGACAATCGGGATGGCCGGCACAGGGCCGGCCATGACATGGGGAGGGGCGCGCCACTCCAATGGTCATCCACCACGTCATCACCGGCCCTGTGCCGGTGATCCCGATCATGGGAAGCGCCGCGCCTCACCGCATCGGGATGGCCGGGACAAGCCCGGCCATGACCTGGGGAGGGTGTCCGTGAGAGCATGGGACGGCCGGCACGAGGCCGGCCATGACAGGGGAGGTCGTGCAAACCGCCCATCGGGTCAGACATTCCGAGGCCCTGATCCCGGCCCTTATGCGGATGGTGTGCAACCTTGCGGACGAAGCCGTTGCCCGGCGGCCTGAACGAGATCGTTCACGCCCGTCCCATCACGGCCGGCCGCAGCACGTCCTCGCACCATTGCCGGAAGGTGGTGGGCGTCGTGTTCTCGGCCGTGCGCGGCTCGGCGTTGTCCAGGCCCTCGGCCTTGGCCGTCATCATGTCGGCGTAGCCCTCCACGAAGGCGGGCGACAGGCCCGCGGCCGACAGCTGAGCCTTGAAGGCCTCGATCGGAACCGCGCGGTGCACGAGCGGCCGGCCCAGCACCTCCGCCATGATCCGCGCCATGTCGTTTGGGGAGAGATCTTCCGGGCCGAGCACCGCGCGATGTCCCTGGCCGCTCCAGCCTCGATTCACGAGGAGGTCGGCGGCCACCGCGGCGATATCGCGGGTTGCGCAGACGGGGGCCTTCCGGTCGCCGCGACCCGGCGAGAAGAACTCGCCCCGGTCGCGGATCGACGCCACCTGCCGCAGCAGGTTGTCCATGAAGGACGGCATCGTCAGAGCGCGATAGTTCACGCCCGTGCCGGCGATCATATCGTCCATGGCGAGCGACGCGGTGACGAGCCCGGCCCGGTCCGCCATCGGGGTGCCCCGGCCCAGGGCCGAGATCCCGACCACGTGACCGACGCCGCGCATCTTGAACGCCTCGCAGGCGGGACGGGCGAAGCCCGCATAGACCGCGTTCAGGCTCTCCGCATGCGGGTTGGGCGGAGGGAGCCAGAACACTGCGTCCGCCCCGTCGAAGGCGCGCTCCACCACGTCCGCCTCGCCATGCGAGCCCTGGACGACCTCAATCCGCGCGAGCGTCTCTTCGGGCAGGCGGGACGGATCGCGCGCGATGACGCGGACCGGTTCGCCCGCGTGCAGCAGCCGGGCCAGGACCTGGCGGCCGATGGACCCGGTGGGCGTTGTGACGACGATCATGCCTGTTCCTTCCTTGATGATACCCACGCGACGGCCCGGGATGTGTTGCCCGTGCCCATGCTTTAAGCTCTCCTGGCTTTAATCCGCTGCGGCCGGACGCTCCATGCGCGTCCGTCCGAACAATCGTCGAGATCGTCCAGAATGCCAGTCGATCCTCTCTCCGACGTGTTGGCGCTCATCAAGCCGCGAGGCTCCGTCTCGGCGGGCTTCGAGGCCGGGGGCGAATGGGCGGTCCGCTTCGCCGACCAGCACGCCCGCATCAAGTGCTACGCGGTCACCCGCGGCGCGTGCTGGCTCGCGGTCGAGGGCACGGACGAGACCGCTCTGATCCGGGCCGGCGACTGCTTCATACTGCCGAGCGGCCGGCCGTTCCGGATCGGGAGCGATCTCGATCGGCCGCCGGTCGACGCCGCCACGATCTTCCCGCCCCCGCGGGACGGGGGCGTCGTCTCCCTGAACGGGGGCGGCGCCTTCGCGCTCGTGGGCAGCCGCTTCGCCGTCGAGGGGCGTCACGCGTCCATGCTGCTCGGCGCCCTGCCGGCGCTCATCCACATCCGGCGCGAGAGCGACCAGGAGGCGCTGCGCTGGTCGGTGGAGCGCATGATGCGGGAGATCCGCGAGGGTCAGCCCGGCAGCGCCCTGGTGGCGCAGCATCTCGCCCACATGATGCTCGTCCAGGCGCTGCGGCTGCACCTCGCAGAGGCCGGGCCGACACGCGTCGGCTGGTTCTTCGCCCTCGGCGATCCGCGCCTGTCGGCCGCGATGGCCGCCATGCACGGCGATCCGGCGCGTCGCTGGACCCTGCGGGAGCTCGGACGGCTCGCCGGGATGTCGCGATCGAGCTTCGCCCTCGCGTTCCGCGAACGGGTCGGGGAGACCCCGATGGCCTATCTGACCCGGTGGCGGATGCTGCTCGCGGCCGAGCGGTTGTCGGCGGGCGATCAGATCGCCTTGATCGCCCCGAGTCTCGGCTACGAATCCGAGGGCGCGTTCAGCACCGCGTTCAAGCGCGTGATGGGCCGCTCGCCGCGCGCCTTCGGCGGCAGTCAGGACGGGACGGCACGGCGGCCGCCCGGCATTAACGGGGTGCTTACCCGCCTGCCCGATAGTGCCGGTCTGGTGACAGCAAAGGAGAAGCCATGAGTGACGTCGCTGGAATTCCGGGCAATCGGATCCGCTCGTTCGTGGAGCGCATCGAGCAGATCGAGAACGAGATCAAGGAGCTGAACGAGGCCAAGAAGGAGGTCTTCTCCGAGGCCAAGGGCGAGGGCTTCGACGTGAAGATCCTCAAGGAGATCATCAAGCTGCGCAAGCAGGACCAGGACGAGCGCGACGAGCACGACAGCCTGCTCGACGTCTACATGCGGGCCATGGACGAGGCCGGTCCCGAGCCGGTCGCCGAAGCGGCCTGATCAGCCCCGCGCGCCTCCGACGCGACGAAGGCCGCCTCCGACGAGGCGGCCTTTTTCATGCGCGTGCGCGTGCCAAGAGTGGAGCGTCGGATTCACCCCAAAAGGGCAAGTCCACGTTTCGCGTCCGATGCTTCAGCCGCGCGACGGCGCCGACTTCTTGCGCGCGCCGCCCGTCCGCGCGGCGCCGGTGCCGCGATCCTCGCCGCCCTGGCCGCCGAGCGCGCCCGTCAGCACCTCGCCCGCCGCTCCGATGGCGGCCGCCGCCACTTCAAGGGGCGCGGCCACGATCTCGGCCCCGAGGCTGCCGGCCGCCGACACGGCCCGGCGGCCTTCCTGCACGCCGCCCTGGCCCTGCGCGCCGCCCTGCGGCGCCTCGAGCACGTTCGCCACCGCCCTCAGGGCCTCGGCCATCACGGCACGGGCCTGCGGGGAGGTGAGGGTGGTCTCGAGGCTCGAGAGCCACGCCATCGGGTTCAGCAGGCCGCCCTGCGGACGGGACGCGGAGCGCGCCCGGCTGGTGGAGCGCGACGCGCCGGCGCTCGCGCGGGCGGAGGAGCGCGATCCCGCCGCGGAGCGGGCTTTGGCCGGAACGGCCTGCGACTTCGTCGCGGAGCGCGCGCTCGCCTTGGGCTGCGCGCGCTTCTGCGCGCGCTTCGATGCGGCGTCTCCCGTCTTGGTCGCCGACCGGGACGCGGATGCTCCCGAGGTCTTGCGGGCCTTGCTGGGTTGTGAGGTCCCACTCTTCCTGCTCGTCGCCATGGTCATGTCCTCTTCTGGTGAATCCGAGAGCCGGCCGCGCCGGGGCGCGGCCACACCCATGACAATGACACCGTGTCCATTCGGTTCGCGAAAAGCCGCGGAATCACCGCGCCGCGTCGTCGCTCCTCTCGTGGCGAGAGAGGGCCTCTCACCCCTTTTCGATGATGGGGAACGCCGTGCCGCGCAGAAGCGGGATGGCCGGTCATGACGTGTGGAGGGTGTTCGCACCGCCTCATGCAACCCGCCACGTCATCACCGGGCTTGTCCCGGTGATCCCGATTGCTTTGAGCAGCGTGTCCCCCAGAATGACGAGGCGCCACTCACGTTCCGGGAGACCCACCAGTGGCAGACTTGACCGTGAGCCCTACCTGCTTCTGAGAGCGCGGCATTGTGAGCCGGCACGGGAGAGGGACGATCCATGCGAATGCGCGTTCTGGCATGCGGGGCGGGCGTGGTCTTGTCGTTGGCGGCCTGCAACACGGTGACCCGTGGGGTCGAGGAGAGACGGTGACCATCACGGCCAGCCCGAACTCGGCGCGGATCCGAACGTCGCTCGGGCAGGAATGTCCCCGCTCGCCTTGCGTCGTGAAGGTGAGTCGAAAGACCGAGTTCACCGCCTATGCGGACGCCAGAGGATACCGGCCGGGGTCGCTCCTGGTGAAGTCGGTGCTGACCGATCAGGCGGCTCCTGGCGTGATCGGGAACGCCATTCTGCCCGGCGGATCGGTTGGCCTGGTCCTCGATGCCGCAAACGGCGCCATGCTGGACCACCGGCCCAATCCTGCCCATATCGACCTCGTTCCCGTCGGCCGCGCCCGAAACCGGTAGCACCGGGCACGTCCGGCGATTCCGATCGTGTGGAGCGCCGCGCTTTTCCGGATCGGGATGGCCGGGACAGGCCCGGCCATGACAGGTGGAGGGTGTCAGTGAGACTGTGAGAGGGCCGGACGTCGCGCTCTGGACGCGGGTCACTTGCCTCGATGGGCGGACGTTTCGTCGGCGAGCATTCCGTCGTTCCCGAAGGTCTCCCGGCGCCGGTCCCGTTCAGACGAGGGGATCGTCGAGCAGGCGGGACAGCGTGCTTCGACCCAGGTCACTCATCCTCGGATTGGTCCGCCGATAGTACCAGACCAGCCCCATCGCCTGCTGGAGCGCCCATGCGGCGCCGCGCATCCACTCCACGTCGCCCGATCCGAGACGCGACCGCACGATGTCCCTGCGATCCCGGTCGAGAAGATGCCACGCCGCCACGAGATCCAACGCCGGATCGGCCGGTCCGAAGCCGCCGGCATCGAGCACGCCCGCGAGACGCCCGTCGCGCACGAGAAGATTGGCCGGAATGAGATCCCGATGGCTCATGACGTCCGGGCCGGAGGGCGGCAGCTCCCGCAGCCGGGCCCACAGGCCACGCAGGCGGGCGACGTCCAGAAGGCCGTCGCTGTTCCTGAAGCAGACATCCATCCAGTCATCGTGATCGGGAAGGCGGCCGCCTCTCCCCGGTCCGTCGAAGCGGCGGCCACGGGTGTCCGCGGCCCGCAGGGACGCGATGAGGTCGGCGATGTCCCGGGCGAAGGCCGCGGACGCCGCAAGTCCGGTCGGCGTCCCCGTCTCGCCGTCGATCCAGCTCTGCACCGCCCAGGCCATCGGATAGCGCGCGCCGGGCCGACCGAGCCCGAGCGGTCGAGGAGTCGCATAGGGAGAATGCGTCGCGAACTCGGTCATGGCGGCCGCGTCCCGGCGAAGCATCTCGGCGCATGCGACCGCGTCCATGGCGCGCAGAGGGAACCGTGCCGCGACGCCCGGTCCAATGCGGAAGATGGCATTGTCCGTGCCGGCCGATGCGAGCCGCACGATCCGTTCATGGCGATACTCGGGAAACTGATCGACGACCAATTCACGAACCATATCGGCGTCGATGGGAACCTGATCATCGTGCATCATGCGACCCATCTCTCCGGCCCGCCCTGCTCATGAAGGCTGGCGACAGACATGAGGTGCAACGCCACGGCCGGCAAGCCTTCGGAACGGACCCGGGTGTCTCATCCTCCCACGTCATCACTCGCACGTCATCACCGGGCTCGTCCCGGTGATCTCGATCGTCTGAAACGCAGCGCTCTACCGATCGGGATGGCCGGCACAAGGCCGGCCATGACGTGGGAGGGTGGCGGGAAGGGCGGAGGGTGCCATGACGGGGGAAGGGTGGCGCCACGCGGCGGCCCGCAGCCTTCCGTTCGGGATGGAGCCAGGGCTGAACGGGTTGGGTGGTACAAGTTCAGCTTTGTGACATGAGCGCTCCGTCCGTCGCGGCGATCCGTCGGCCGAGCAGTGCGACGTTCACTGGGACGTCAGGAAGGAGCGAACCATGACGCTCGTCGCCGTCGGGTTTTCTTCCATGATCCAATGGCCCGAATCGGGAATGATCCCTTCGGTCACGTCACTGGCGGCAAATCGCATCACGGTCGCCATCATCGGGCCGAACGACTTCTCGCCCCCGATCGCCAGCACGGGCATTTCGAGCTTGCCCTTGGTGGCGAGGAAGGCCTTGTTGTCGACGGCATCCTGATCGAACGCGGCAAACTGGGCGAAGCCCGAATGCATGGCGCCCGGCATGGCGTACAGGCTGGCATAATGCTCCCGTGCAGCCTCGGAGAAGCGGCTCGGCGTGGCCGAGAACTCGTTCCAGAAGCGATCGAGATAGATGCGCTCGCGGCCGGCGACGAGGCGCTCCATGTCGGGCCCCCCGAACCGGAAATGCCACAACAGCGGATTCTTCAGGACCTCTTCCCACGGGCCGATACCCGGCAGGGGAGCATCGATAAGAACGAACCGCCTCACCCGTTCCGGATGCTGGACGGCGAAGGCGTAGCCGACCATGTTGCCGATGTCATGCGTGACCAGATCGGCGCGATCGATCTGGAGCGCGTCGAGCACGCCTGCCACGTCGCCGGCCTGGGTCTTCTTGTCGAACCCCGCTTCCGGCTTGGAGGAAAGCCCCAGGCCGCGCAGATCCGGGACCACGACCGTATGGTCACGGACAAGATCCTTGGCCAGGGGCGCCCACATGTCGCCGGTTTCGCCATAGCCGTGCAAGAGAACCACGGCCGGGCCCGTGCCGCCGACGCGGACGTGGATCGTGGCGCCGTTGGTGGTGATCTCCCGTGTCCGGACTTCGGCTGGGAACGGCATCTGCGCAGCAGCCGGCAGCGCGAGGGCTGCGGCTCCCAGAGCAAAGATTGCGAACCTGAGCATCTCTCATCTCCTCTCAACCGGAGAGCGTTTGCCGTGGCTGCGGTCAGGGCTTCTCCGTCGGAGGCGGAGATAGCGCTCGGGCATCTTCCGGATTAGGCTCCAAAAGGAGAAACTGGCCTCCGGAAAGTCCGAACGATGATGAAGCTCGATGGCATCGCCACCTTCGTGGCTGTTACGGAGGCCGGCTCGATCAGCGAGGCGGCGCGCCGTTTGAGACTGTCGAAGTCCGTGGTCAGCGACCGCCTGGTCGAGCTCGAGCGCAGCCTTGGCGTGAGGCTCGTGCATCGGAGCACCCGTCGGCTGAGCCTGACGGAGGATGGGATCACATTTCGCGAGAGGGCGTCCCGCATCGCCCGGGAGGTCGAGGAGGCGATGGCGGAGATGGCCCAGCGCAGCGGCGCTCTGGTCGGCCCCTTGCGCATCTCCGCGCCGGTGACGTTCGGTCGAATGCATCTCGGGCCGGCGGTCTATCCGTTTCTCGCCAGGCATCCCGGCATCGAGCTGACGCTCGATCTCGACGACCGGCGGGTGGATGTGTCGGCGGAGGGCTACGATGCCGTGGTCCGGCACGGTCCGCTCATGGATTCGCGGCTGGTCGCCTGGCGGCTGGCGCCCAGCCGGCGCGTTCTCGTCGCGTCGCCGGATTATCTGGCACGGCACGGCACGCCCGGCGCGGCAGACGACCTCGAGGCTCACCGCGGAATCTTCTATACCAACCGGGGCGTCGATGACTGGCGGTTCCCAGGGCCGGCCGGGGCAACAATCGTGCGCGGTCGGGTGGCCCTGCGCGTCAACAACGGCGACATGATGCGGGATGCCGCGCTGTCGGGGATCGGCATTGCCCTCCTGCCGACCTTCATCGTCGGCCACGACATCGCGAGGGGCCGCCTTCAGATCGTCGACGTGGGGCTCCGGTCCGCTCCCGAATTCATCTATGTCGCCCATCAGGAGGGGCGGCGGCCTTCGGCGAAATTGAGGGCTTTTGCCGAGTGCTTGCGCGAAGCATTCGGAGAGCCGCCGTATTGGGAGCGTTGACGGCGCGCCCGGACGATCAACCACCACGTCGTCACCGGCCTCGTGCCGGTGATGACGAGAGAGGGCGCACGGATGCTGTCACTCCGGGACGCCGCGGCCCCGGATGAACAGGGAGGCCGCCCGCGCCGCGCGTCAGAAAATATGCCAGTCGGGCGAGGTGCCGGTCAGGAGCCCGTAGACGCCCGCGACGACGTTCGCATGGGCTTCGAGCCGGTCCTCGGTGGTCGTGGCCTCCTGGAGATCGCGGTCGTGGGCGTAGAAGAGTTTGTCGTAGGCATCGACCGGAGGCGGATCATTGTCCCCGGTGATCTTGCCGCCCTCGACGCCGCCCGAGTAGTCGAGGCCGCCGTAGAGGCCGTAATGGATCCCGGTCTTGCCGAAATGGAAATAGTCAGGATTGGGAAGCATGGCCGTCCCTCGCCGATTGTCCCGAAGGCCCCATGCTTGTCCCGGTTTGTGTCGATTGAGGGGTTGGCGCATCGGCTCAAAAGTGGATCGCCCCATTTGGAACCGATGCTCCACTCCTGCTGGGGCTGGTCGTCTGACGCGGGATCCCAGGTCCGACGACGCGCGACGCCCCGGGCGGTCTCTATCCGTAGGGAAACGGCCGGGAGCCGAAGATCCGCTTGGGCGGCATCGGCAGCTCCTTGAAGGTTTCTCCCATCACGGCCCGCTTGATGACCGTCCGGTCGACCCCGTAGTCGCGGGCGAACCGGCTCCACTCCCGCTCGCCCGACGCGTATCGCAGGCGTGCCTCGAGAACCTGCTCGGTGGAAAGCTTCCTGGTCTGCGGCGCCACGACGAATCTCCATAAGAACGAAGCATGAACGTCTCATGGAGCTCCGGGTTCGTCGATGGGCTGTGGCGGAGCCTGTGGAGAACGGGGAAAGGTCCCTTCGGGACGCATCAGCGGCTGCGCGGCCATCTCGCGTCGGATCGGGTGTGTTTCCCGGCCGATATGGTAAAAATGGACCGGTGCCGCGAAACCGTCCGTGGGGTCTCCGTCAGATGTTCCACGTCATCCTGTCCCTGCGCTGGGTCACGCTCGTGGCCGCCATCGGGGCGGCCATCGGCGCCATGCTGATGTTCGTCGAGGGCTGCCTGAAGCTGGGATACGCCCTGCAGATGGTCGTTCAGCCGAGCGCCGACACGCAGACCCTGGTCATCGCCACCGTGATGCAGGCTACGGATGCGTTCCTGTTCGGCCTCGTCCTGATCGTGTTCGCCTATGCGATCACCTTCGGCTTCGCCTTCCGTCTGCCCTCCGGCCTTCGAGCCAAGGCGCCGTTGTGGATGCGGGTCGAGGGCCTCGGCGAGATCAAGATCACCCTGATCCAGGTGGTTCTGGTCTACCTGGTGGTGGACTTCGTCACCGACGTGGTGGAGACCGAGACGCGCGTCACCTGGGAGATGCTCGTGAAACCGGCGGCCATCGTGCTGATCGCCGGAGCGCTCCGTCTGCTCGGCTCCGCGCTCGAGGACGACCGGCCGGGGAGTCCCGAGAAACCGCAGCGGCCGTCGGAGACCGTCTAAAGCATCGGACGTGGACTCGACTTCACGCCCGATGCTTTTGGCTTTTGTTTTGGAGCATCTTTTCACGCAAAACCGGTTCCCACTTTTACGTTCGATGCTCTGGCGCATCGTGCGGACGAAAGCGCGCCACCCTCCACGTCATCACCGGCACAAGGCCGGCCATGACGTGGGGAGGTTGTCGGCACCGGGTCACACACCCTCCCACGTCATCACCGGGCTCGTCCCGGTGATCCCGCTTCCGTAGGGCGCCGCGCCTCACCGCATCGGGATGGCCGGGACAGGCCCGGCCATGACGTGGGAGGGGACTGGGCGAGGCCGACCGTGATGCGGGAGGGTTTGCGCCCGAGCCTGGCCCGCTCTGTTCCGACCGGGCCGGCAGGTTTCCCAAGGGAAAGCCCTTGGCCGGCCCTGGAGCGCTGAGATCCGGGCCGTTCCAGGACGTTCCAGGGCGGCACCTTGGGACGTCTCATCACCGTTCCAGGGGAAATCGATCAGATATCATCATTTGTGCTGATGCGTCCGCGGGCGTATCCGGGAGGCTTCGAGGGAACGAGACGCCATGACCGACGCCGCCATGCCGACGCAGACCACGCCCGCGCGCGCCCTGAAGGGGCTCGACGGGACCACGCTCGGGCTCTACGCCGCCACCGTGTTCCTGTGGGGGGTGAGCTGGATCGGGATCCGGGCGCAGCTCGGGGTCGTGGCCCCGGAGATGTCGGTGCTGTGGCGCTTCCTGCTGGCGGCCGTCCTCATGTGGGCTCTCGTGCTCGCCACTGGGCACCGGATGCGCTTTCCGCTCGCCGATCACGGGCGCTTCCTGGCCGTGGGCTGCTGCCTGTTCTCGTTCAACTTCCTGTCGTTCTATTACGGCGGCCTGAGCATCCCGTCTGGGCTGCTCTCGGTGGTGTTCTCGCTCGCCTCCGTGTTCAACCTGGCCCTGAGCTTCATCGTGTTCCGCCAGGTCGTCGAGCCCCGGGTGGCGCTCGGCGGGGCGATCGGCGTCGCGGGGATCGGCCTGCTGTTCTGGCCGGAGATCGCGGGCGCGGGCTTCAACGCGGCGGCGCTCAAGGGCCTCGGCCTGTGCGTGATGGGCACCCTGTTCTTCTGCTCGGGCAACATGATCTCGACGGTGGTGCAGCGCCGGGGCGTGCCGCTGCTCTCGGCCACCGCCTGGGGGATGACCTATGGCTGCGCGGTGCTGCTCGCGCTCAACCTCGCGCGCGGCAACGCCTTCATCATCGAGCCCACCGCGAAGTACATCGGCTCGCTGCTCTATCTCTCCGTCGGGGCGTCGGTGCTGGCCTTCATGGCGTATCTCACCCTGCTGCGCCGCCTCGGCGCCGCGCGGGCGGGCTACGCCACGGTGCTGTTCCCCATCGTGGCGCTCACGGTCTCGACCCTGATCGAGGGCTATGTGTGGACGCCGCTCGCGATCGTCGGCGTCGTGCTGGCGCTCGCCGGCAACGTGCTCGTGCTGCGCCGGCCGGCCGCCAAATAGGCGTTGTCGCCGGCGCGACGTCTCGTCGGCGGGTCGGCCTTTGCCGCGCTACTCGGCCGCCAGCGGCGCCATGGTGCGGGTCGAGCCGAGATTGTCGAGGGACTGCTTGATGTGGAAGCCGAGCGCGTCGGCGAGCGGGTTCTCCTCGCCGCGGGCGCGGATCAGGCCGATCTTGCACGAGGGCAGGGCCGGGAAGCCATCGGAGGGCCCCAGGATGCGCATGCCGGGCCGCACGGCGCTCTCCGGCAGGACCGACACGGCCAGGCCCGCCATCACGGCGGCCCCCACGGCGGTGGAATGCCAGCTCACATAGGCCACGCGGAACGGCCGGCCGGCGCTCTCGAGCGCCTCCGTGGCCGAGTGGCGCCAGTCGCAGCTCGGACGGCCGAGCGCCAGGGGAATCGGGCTCTCCTCGTGCACCCCGTGGCGCGTGGACGTGACCCAGAGCAGCTGCTCGATGCGCACGATCTCGGACGGCCCGCGCCGGTCCACATGGGTGATGATGGCCAGATCCAGGTCCCCGTGCTGCACGCGCTCGATCAGGTTGGGCGTCGGCTCGCACATCACCGTCACCTCGGCCTTGGGGTTCGAGCGCGAGAACCGGGCCAGGATCTCCGGCAGGTAGCGGTCGGCGTAGTCGTCGGGCAATCCCAAGCGCACGCGGCCGGTGAGCTCG
This sequence comes from Microvirga yunnanensis, assembly GCF_025460875.1. NCBI lineage: Bacteria > Pseudomonadati > Pseudomonadota > Alphaproteobacteria > Hyphomicrobiales > Methylobacteriaceae > Microvirga > Microvirga yunnanensis. The sequence continues at coordinate 50,627 of NZ_JAMXFI010000033.1, read as the reverse complement.
TTGTCGTTGAAGGACGCCATGCATTCCGCGTTCAGCCGCACGATCCGGCGCGCGTAGTCGAGCAGGCGCTCGCCCTCGTCGGTGAGCTTGGACAGGCGCCCGTCGCGCTCGAAGATCGCCTTGCCGACCCGGTCCTCCAGCCGCTTCATCTGCATGGAGACGGCGCTCTGCGTCTTGTGCACGATCTCCGCCGCCCGGGTGAACGACCCGGTATCCGCGATGGCCACGAAGGTGCGAAGCTGGTCAATGTCGAGCAGGTGCATGGCTTTGCCCTCATCATCAATCAAGTTGATGATACATATCTCAAACAATCGTTTCAAGTGATGAAAGGCGTCTGGTAGAATCTTTCATATCCTGAGAAAAGAGTCAGGATCATCAACGCGTTGCCTGGAAGGCCGCTGGTAGGGGCCTTCCATGAAACGCCCGGAAACGGGCGTTCCAAGGCCGACGAACCGAACGTGAGAGCAAGGAGACCTCCGATGAACCGGTCCGCATTATCGACGATGACCTTCTCAGGAACGGCCGCTCTGGGGCTGTTCGCCCGCGCGCTCACGAATCTCGTCAAGGCTCTGCAGCACCGCCGGGAGGTCAGGAACCTCGCCGAGTTCGATGACCGGATGCTCGCGGATATCGGGCTGACCCGGGGCGACGTGATGGGCGCGCTCGACGAGCCTCTGACCCGCAACCCGTCATGGGTGTTGGTTCGAAGCGCGGAGCGACATTCCCGCGCCGAAAGGGCCGTCCCTTCGGCGGGGCCGGTCCGACCCGTGGTTCCAATGGTGAAGCCGCTCAAGCGCTTCGCCTAAGCCTTTCCGTCCTGGCTCCGCCAGGCATCCGAGAAGATCGACTGAAGGGACGCGAGATACTGGAGCTGCATCTCGCGCCCCTTTTCCATCATGTCGTCGAAGGATGCGGACGAGGGCGGGGCTTCTTCCTTCGGCTCTTCCGGCGGTGGAGCCCTGAGAATGCTCGCCATCATGTCCTCGAACGGATTGGCATGCTTCTTCTCGGGCGCCGTCGCGGTCATCCACCCGGCCCAGAGATCGGCCCAGGGATTGGCGGTGCCCGGCTTCTCCTTGGCGGTGTCCTTGGCCGATGCGAAGGATTGAAGAGCCTGCGCGTGCGCGGTCATCCAGTGGGACATGCCGCCGGCCATGATGCCGGCGAGAATCGGAAGCAATTGCTGCATGGTGTCGGTGCTGATGCCCGCGTAATCGGCGGCCTGATGCGCCACGCGGCGGCTGACGTCGTCGGAGCCGAAGAGTTGGTCGAGCAGCCGCCGCCCCTCCTGCTGGGCCTGCGGCGTGAAGGGGTTGCCGGCCGCCTGCCAGAAGTTCTGATAGGCGCCGCTCATCATGGATTGGAACAGGCGGGCCGGATCGCTCGAAGCGGTGGCGTGCTGGAGCCCCATGGCGAAGGCCGGCATGAAGGCCGCCATCGTCTTCTGCGCCTGATCGCCCGACAGGTTGAACTGCTGCGCGAGGGTGGCCAGGGCTGCGTTGGTCTGAGCCTGGCGCATCAGATCGAACCAATTGAACATGGCAGTCTCCTCGCTGACGAAACGCTCGTGCTTGGCCCCAAGCGGGGCGGCGAAAACGAACCGGTGATCCAGGCCGGAGGCGCCCGGACCGTCACACCACCCGGACAGCTTGCCTCTCCAGGCGCCGGATTGTCCAGAACGCAGTGATGACCGCCGCGATCCCGAACGCCACGGATCCCGCGCCGATTCCCAGGAGCGCGCCCTTCGGGCCGCCGATCTGCGCGCCGAAATACGCGAACGGGATCATGCCCAGCGTCGCCCGCCCCCAGTTGAAGAAGGTGGAGAGAAGCGGATAGCCGAGATTGTTGAACGAGGCATTGGCCACGAAGACGAGGCTCACGAAGAACCAGATGAAGCCGCTGAGCTGACAGAAGAACTGCACGATCTCGGCCGTGGCCGGCGGCGCGTTGAACGCCTGGGTGATCGGAACCCGCACGAGGAACAGCATCAGCCACATGCTGCAGACATAGACGGTCATGAAGATCAGCGCATCCTTGAGCGTCTGCTTCATGCGGTCATAGCGCTGAGCGCCCCAGTTCTGCCCGAGCACGGGCCCGATGGCGCCCGCCAGGGCGAAGACGCCCGCGAAGGAGACGGGCGTGACCCGGTCGATGATGGCCGAGGCGGCGATCGCCTGATCGCCGAACTGCGCCATCACGCCCGTGAAGAAGCCGTTCGCCACGGGAGCCGCGATGTTGGTCAGGATGGCCGGAACCGCGATGGCGAAGAACGACCGCGCGTCGACGGCCATCGCAGACCAGTCGGGCCGGCCCAGAAGACGATGGGCGCGGGTGAGATAGAGGAAGCTCACATAGATATAGGCCACGCGCGCGATGCCGATGGTCAGCGCAGCGCCGTTGGCCTTCAGGCCGAGACCGAAGATGAGGATGGGATCGAGCACCACCGTGACGGCCGCCACGGACAGGGTGGCGTACATGCTGCGCTTGGCATCGCCGGCTGCGCGCAGCACCGTGGAGAACGCCATGCCGATGGCCATGAGACCGTTTGTCGGCAAGGTGATCCATAGGAAGTTGCGGGCCACCGCGTAGGTCTGCTCGCTTGCGCCGATCGTGGTCAGGATCAGCGGCAGCAGGGGCAGAATGACGAGGCTGACGACGGTCGCGACCGCCGTCATGAGAATGCAGCACGAGGTGGCGAGACGGCGCGCGTCGTCCGGCCGGCGGGCGCCGAGGGCGCGCGACACGAGCGCCCCGATAGGGATCATCAGGCCCACATTGATCGAGATCGTGAAGAACATCACCACGGTGGCGAGACCGACGCCGGCCGTCAGGCTCGGCTCGTTCAGCCACGAGATGTAGAGCAGGGACACGAGATCGACGATGAAGATCGCGATGAGACCGACGGACGCCGTTCCGGTCATGACGAGAACGTGGCGCATGGTCGATCCGACCACGAAGCGCGGCGGGAGCTCGCCCGCCATGCCGGCTTTCTTCACCGAGGGTTCCGCATCCATCACGACACGCCTTCGCCGAGAATGTCCCGCGTCTCCGGGCTGAGGGCCCGGGCCTTGCTGGTGGGAACAGTGAGGGGCTCCGGCGTGATCCGGGCGCCCACCACCAGCTCGGCTCCTCCCATGCTGCCCACCTCCTTCTGCAGCACGAGGCGCGCGATGTCGCGCTTGCGCACGTCGTTGGCGGCCGCGGCCGCGGCCTCCGGCGCGGTGCCGAGCTCCTCGAGGGCCGCCCGTCCGAACACGATGGCGGATTCGAACACCTCGCGGATCTGGTAATCCACATCCCGGTTCATGAGCTCGATCGCATGGATCCGGTCGAAGGCGCGCACGAAGCTGCGGGCATTCTGGAAGTTCTCATGAATGATCTCGATGATCTTCAGGAGCGCCTCCCGGTCGTCGATGCAGATGCAGATCATCTCGGCCTTCTCGGCGCCGGCCGCGCGCAGAACGTCGAGGCGTGTGCCGTCGCCGTAATAGACCTGAAGCCCGAACCGGCCCGCGTCGCGGATGCGCTCGACATCCTTGTCGATCACCGTCGCCTCGATCCCCTGGGCGAGCAGAACCTGGTTCACGATCTGGCCGAACCGGCCGAAGCCGATCACGAGAACGCGGCTTTCGAGCTCGCCTTCCTGGCCGGCGAGCCCGGGCAGATCCGGCTGCTCGTCGGCCTCGGCGCGGCCGGCCACCATTCTCTCGACGAAGGTCGACAGAAGCGGGCCCAGCAGCATGGTGATGGCGGCGAGCGCCGTGACCGGCTGCGCCTCCGCGGGAGACATGAGCCCCAGTCCCGTGGCGACGGGAATCAGCACGAAGGCGAACTCTCCGGCGGTGCACAGCAGGGTGCCCGAACGAAGCCCGTCGCGCCAGCTCGCGCCGAAGAGCCGCGACAGAACCGCGATGAGGAGGCTCTTGCCGACGATCACCGCAGGCGCCGCGATGACGAGGAGCAGCCATTGCTCGCGCACCAGGGCAAGGTCGATGGACATGCCCACGCTCATGAAGAACAGGCCGAGCAGCATGCCGCGGAAGGGCTCGATATCGGCTTCGAGCTGGTGGCGGAAATTCGATTCCGCGAGCAGCAATCCGGCCAGGAAGGCGCCCATCGCCATGGACAGACCGACCTCCTGCATGAGCAGGGCGGCACCGAGGACGACGAGAAGCGCGGAGGCGGTCATGACCTCGCGGGCGCCGCTGCGGGCGAGGATGCGGAAGAAGGGATTGAGGCCGTAGCGGCCGACCAGCACGACGGCGGTGATCCCGAGCAGGGCCTCGCCCATCGCCAGGAGGCGATCCACCAGGGAGTCCTGCTCCGCCGCCCCGGAGGCGAGGAGCGGCAGCACGGCCAGCAGCGGGACGACGGAGAGGTCCTGGAACAGCAGGATCGCGAAGGAGCGCTGGCCGTACGGCGTCTGCAGGTCGTTCCGCTCGCCCAGCATCTGGAGCGCGATGGCCGTGGCCGAGAGCGCGACCGCCACCCCTGTCACGAAGGAAGCCTCGGCCGAGAACCCGATGGCATAGGCGGCTCCGCCGAGAGCGAGGGCCGTTACGGCCAGCTGGGCCGAGCCGAGGCCGAAGATGTCCCGCTTCATCTCCCAGAGATGGGACAGCTTCAGCTCGAGCCCGATGATGAACAGGAGCAGCACCACGCCCAGTTCAGCGACGGTCGCGATGGTCTGGGGATCCTCGACCAGGCTCAGGCCCGACGGCCCGATCGCGACCCCGGCCGCGAGATAGCCCAGGACGGCGCTCAGTCCGAGGAGCCGGAACACGGGCACGGCCACGACCGCCGCCCCGCAGAAGGTCAGGATGGGTGGAAGGAAGCTGACGTGGGAAGCGGTGGAGGCCATGAGCGATCAGGGAAGGTGACGGGGCGTGCCACCTTTCTAGGGATTCCGGCGGGCAAGTGCGAGCGTTTCTTGACGGGAACGGCCCCGCTTCGTGCCCCATCGCACAGGTTCGGTTTCCCGCCCTCCAGGTCGTCACCGTCCTCGGGCCGGGGATCCCGGCGTGAGAAGCGCAGGTGCCCTTCGAAGCGGGATGGCCGGCGAGAGGCGGGTGAAGACTGGCCGGCCATGACCGGGCAGGGGATCACACTCGCGGCGAAACTGCGTCGCTCCCGCTTGACAGGAGGGGTCTCGTCTCGCCACATCGCCAGATCATGACCCAGCCTCCTCTCGACATCCTGCTCTGCGCCCCGCGCGGCTTCTGCGCCGGGGTCGTCCGTGCCATCGACGCGGTCGAGAAGGCGCTCGCGATCCATGGGGCGCCGGTCTACGTGCGCCATGAGATCGTGCACAACAAATACGTCGTGGAGAACCTGAAGCGGAAGGGCGCGGTCTTCGTCCGGGAGCTCGACGAGGTGCCCGACACGAAGGCCCCGGTGATCTTCTCGGCCCACGGGGTGCCCAAATCGGTCCCGGAAGCGGCCGAGGCCCGCAACCTCTTCGGGATCGACGCCACCTGTCCCCTGGTCACCAAGGTGCACCGGGAGGCGCAGGTCCACTACAAGCGGGGCCGCCACATCATCCTGATCGGCCATGCGGGCCACCCGGAGGTGATCGGCACCATGGGCCAGCTGCCCGAAGGGGCCGCCACCCTGGTCGAGACCGTGGACGACATCGCCCGGCTGCAGCCGGCGGACCCGGACAATCTGGCCTTCGTCACCCAGACGACCCTCTCGGTCGACGACACCCAGGACATGGTGGAGGCCCTGAAGGCGCGGTTCCCGTCGATCGTCGGCCCGCACAAGGAAGACATCTGCTACGCCACCACCAACCGTCAGGGCGCGGTCAAGCGCGTGGCGCCCCTGGTCGATGCCATGATCGTGGTGGGCTCGCCCAACTCCTCCAATTCCCAGCGCCTGCGGGAGGTGGCCGAGCGGGAAGGCTGCCCCCTCGTCCGGCTGATCCTGCGAGCCGACGACATCGACTGGAGCCTGTTCGGCGCGATCCGCAGCCTCGGCATCACGGCCGGCGCATCGGCGCCCGAGATCCTGGTCGAGGAGATCATCGACGCCTTCGCGGAACGCTACGCGGTGTCGGTCGAGAGCGTGTCGACGGCGGACGAGAGCGTGTTCTTTCCTTTGCCTCGCGAGCTTCGTGAGCAGGCGGCGGAGTAAGCGGTGGCGGTCTATACGGAAGTCAGCGACGAGGAGCTGTCGGCATTCCTCGATACCTACGACATCGGCACGGTGCTCTCCTACAAGGGCATCGCCGAGGGCGTGGAGAACACCAACTATTTCCTCCACACCACGAAGGGTTCCTACATCCTGACCCTCTACGAGAAACGGGTGCGGGAGGACGATCTGCCCTTCTTCCTCGGCCTCATGCAGCATCTGGCCCTGAGGGGGCTGAACTGCCCGCTGCCGGTCAACAACCGCCGGGGCGAGCCCCTCGGGCGCGTGGCCGGGCGGCCGGCCGTGATCATCACCTTCCTCGAAGGCATCGCGATCCGCCGTCCCACGGCGCAGCATTGCGGGGCCCTCGGCGCCGCCTTGGCGAAGCTGCATCTGGCCGGGCAGGATTTCACGATGCAGCGGCCCAACGCCCTCTCGCTCGAGGCCTGGGCGCCGCTCTTCGCCCAGGCCGAGGCGCAGGCCGACACGGTCTCGACCGGACTCGCCGAGCGCACGCGGCGCGAGCTCGCGAGCCTCGCGGATTCCTGGCCTCGGGGCCTGCCGTCCGGGATCATCCATGCGGACCTGTTCACCGACAACGTGTTCTTCATCGGGTCCGAGGTGTCGGGGCTGATCGACTTCTACTTCGCCTGCACGGACGCCTTCGCGTACGACGTCGCGATCTGCCTCAACGCCTGGTGCTTCGAGAGCGACGCCTCGTTCAACCTGACCAAGGGACGGGCCATGCTGGCGGGCTACCAGTCGGTGCGGCGCCTGGAGCCGGACGAGGTCGAGGCCCTGCCGATCCTCTGCCGGGGCTCCGCCATGCGCTTCATGCTGACCCGCCTGGTCGACTGGCTCAACGTGCCGCCGGGCGCGCTCGTCAAGCCGAAGGACCCGCTGGAATACGACCGCAAGCTCAACTTCCACCGCCATGTGAAGCATGCCCGCGAACTCGGGCTCGCCGCATGAGCGGGGCGGAGCGCGTGATGATCTACACGGACGGCGCCTGCTCGGGCAATCCCGGGCCGGGCGGCTGGGCGGCGATCCTGTTCTTCAAGGGCAGCGAGAAGGAGATCTCCGGCGGGGAGGCCCACACCACCAACAACCGCATGGAGATCCGCGCGGCCATCGAGGGCCTGAACGCCCTCAAGCGGTCCTGCGCGGTCGATCTGTTCACGGATTCGCAGTATGTGCGCCAGGGCATCACCCAGTGGATGCACAACTGGAAGCGGCGCGGCTGGCGCACCGCGGACAACAAGCCGGTGAAGAACGAGGACCTCTGGCGCGAGCTCGACGAGGCCGCGTCCCGGCACGACGTGGCCTGGCACTGGGTCAAGGGCCACGCGGACGATCCGACCAACATCCGGGTCGACGAACTCGCCGTGGCGGCGATGAAGCCGTTCAAGAGCCAGGGCCGCGGGGCGCGCGTCTGACCTTTTGCTTCGGGCGCCGCGCTTCACCGTATCGGGATCACCGGGACGAGCCCGGTGATGACAGCGGGAGGATGATCGTTCGGTTCGCGCTCCACCCTCCGCACGTCATGGCCGGCCTTGTGCCGGCCATCCCGATCCGGAAGGGCGCGGCGCCTCTCAGAAGCGGGATCACCGGGACAAGCCCGGTGATGACGTGGAGGGTGAAGGTCCATTCCTGGAGAAGGATCAGAGATCCTTCAGGATGTTCTCGGCGCCGGAATGCTGCGCCTTGGAGGGGGCGTCCTCCACGTTGATCGCCCGGACCACGCCGTCGTCGACCACCATGGAATAGCGCTGCGAGCGCGTGCCGAGGCCGAAGCCCGAGCCGTCCATGGACAGGCCGATGGCCTTGGCGAAATCGGCGTTGCCGTCGGACAGGAACTCGATGCCCTCGGCTCCGGAAGCCTTGCTCCAGGCATCGAGCACGAAGACGTCGTTGACCGAGGTGACGAGGATCGAATCCACGCCCTTGGCCCGGATCTCGTCCTTCTTCTGCACGTAGCCCGGCAGGTGGTTGCGATGGCAGGTCGGCGTGAAGGCGCCGGGCACGGCGACGAGAACCACCTTGCGGCCCTTGAACAGGTCGTCGGTCGTCTTGGCGACCGGCCCGTCGGGCGTCATGATGCGGAAGGTGACCTGGGGAAGGCGTTCTCCAACCTGGATGGTCATGGGCATGTGTCTCCGAAGGAATGCCGTTGAATGCTCCATCCCTAGCGCGGCAATCCATTCGCGTCGAGGCTGACCTCCGTCTCGACGGATTGTCCCCCGGCCACCAGGGTCAGGCGCAGGGGAACGGCCGCCGCGGCCTCCTTGGGCCTGTCCTCGACGGTGACCGTGAAGCGGTTCGCGTCATCGGGCACGGAGGTCGAGACGATCCAGTTCTCCGGCCCCTCGGCGAACAGGGAGGGCTTGGTGCCCTCCGGGGCGCGGACGGTCACGGAGAAGGCGGGCTTGCTCTGCGTCATGGGCTCGACGGAGAGCACCGCCAGATCCGACGGGGCTCCCAGGGCCTGCGGACGGGGCACCTTCGCGAGCGCCGCCGCGATGGCGGCCCGGTCCTGGCCGCCGGCGGTCAGGTCGAGGCTCAGGTCGGCGCGGGCCGGGATGCAGATGTCCTTGCACACCCCGTATTCGGCCGCCAGGGCGAGCCTGACCGGCTTGGTCCCGTCCTTCGCCCGGACCAGGACGGGCAGCACGACCTTCTTGCCGTAGACATAGGCCACGCCCGCGGCGTCCTCGTGCCGGTCGGGGGCGGGATAGCGGATCTCGGCGCCGGCCACGTTCTCGGAACCGGCCCAGTCGAAACGGGGCGGCAGGCCGGAATCGCCCGGGTTGCGCCAGTAGGTCTTGAAGCCCTGGTCGAGGGTGATCTCGATCCCGGCAAGCCAGACGTCGCCCTGCTGGCCTCCGGAGATCAGGCGGGCGCGGGAGTGGAAACCCTGGGAGGAGGCGGGCTGTGCGACGATGGCATGAACGGGCAATAACAAAAAAATAGCCACTGACGCGGCGCGGAACATGAATGCCATGGAACTGACACCTCCCTGACGCGCTTCCTTTATGCATTTATCTTCGGGCCCGCCATCCACGATCCTGTGATCGGGGGCTTGGGTCCGGCAAGGCAGAATTTAGCATATGGGCTCTTACCTTCCTCCCTACGACGCCGGATCCCCTTACCTGGACGGGCAGGTCCTCGTGGCCATGCCGGGCATGATGGACGAGCGCTTCGCGCGGTCCGTCATCTATATCTGCGCCCATTCGGCCGAGGGAGCCATGGGGATCGTCCTCAACCGGCCGGCCGCCAACCTGAACATGCCGGACCTGCTGGTGCAGCTCGAGATTCTGCCCGAGGCGGAACGCATCCGGCTGCCGCGGAAGGTGGGCGCCATGCAGGTGCTCATGGGCGGGCCCGTGGAGACCAGCCGGGGCTTCGTCCTCCATTCCCCGGACTTCCACCTGGCCCAGTCGACCCTTCCCATCGACGACAGCATCTGCCTGACCGCGACCATCGACATCCTGCGCGCCATCGCGCGGGGCGACGGGCCGGAGAACGCGGTGCTGGCGCTGGGTTATGCAGGCTGGGGCGCCGGGCAGCTCGAGATGGAGCTGCAGGCCAACGGCTGGCTCAACTGCCCGGCCGACGCGGAGCTGATCTTCAACACCGCGGCCGACCTGCGCTACGAGATGGCCCTGCGCCGGATCGGCATCGAGCCGGCCATGCTGTCGATGGAAACCGGCCACGCCTGAGGCAAGACCCTCTTACGCCGCCGCCGGGGCCGCGCCGACGAGCTGGCGCGCCTGAAGGGTCGACATCGGCTCTCCGAAGACCGGTCCCTGGGCGTACTCGCAGCCGAGCTGGTAGAGCTCGATCACCTCGGATTCGCTTTCCGCCCCCTCGGCCACGATCTCCATGCCGAGCTCATGGGCCATCTTGACGATGGAGCGCAGGATGACCGGCTTGCCGGAGCCCATCAGGCGCACGAAGGACTCGTCCACCTTGATCGTGTCGAACGGGAAGCGCTGCAGGTAGGAGAGGGCGGAGTAGCCGGTCCCGAAATCGTCGAGCGAGAGGCCCGCGCCGAGATCGCGCAGGCGCGTGAGCATCTGGGCGGAATATTCCGGGTTCTCCATCACGAGGCTCTCGGTCATCTCGATCTTGAGCGTGCCGGGAACGACCCCCGTGCGGGCGACGACCGATTTCACGTCCTGCAGCAGGTCGTGGCGCAGCAGGTGATGGCTCGACATGTTGACGCTGGCGAAGATCGGCGGCTCGACCTCGAGGGCGTTCTGCCAGGCGGCGAGCTCGCGGCCGGTCTGCTCCAGCAGGAAGACACTGAGCTTGATGATCAGCCCGGTCTCCTCGGCGATCGACATGAAGTCCTCGGGCCCGATGCGTCCGAGCCGCGGATGGTCCCAGCGCAGCATGGATTCGAAGCCCGCGATGGTCCGGTCCTCCAGGCGCACGATGGGCTTGAACAGCACGCGCATCTCGTTGCGGTCGAGCGCGTGGCGCAGGTCCGTCTCCATGGTGAAATGGTCGCTGCGGTCGGAGCGCATGGTCGGCCGGAAGACCTCGATCCGGTCGCCGCCGTGGCGCCGGGCATGGGCCATGGCGATCTCGGCGTTGCGCAGCACCTCCTCGCGCCGCGCCGCGATCTGCGGATCGTAGAGGGCGATGCCGATGGACGCGGTGAGGAAGATCTCGCGCTCGGCATAGGTGAACGGCGTCGTCACGACGCGGCGGACCATGTCGGCGAAGGAAATGATGCGGTCGGGCTCGCGCTCCGAGAGCAGGATGATGGCGAACTCGTCGCCCGAGATGCGTGCGAGCGTGTCCTGCGGCTTGAGCAGGCGGCTCAGGCGGCGGGACAGGGTGAGCAGCACCGAATCGCCGGCGGCATATCCCGCCGCGGCGTTCGCATCCTTCAGCTTGTCGATGTCGACGACGAGCACGGTGGGACGCAGGGCATCGTCCTGGCCGGCGAAGGTGAGGGCGGCCTCCAGCCGGTCGTAGAAGAGCTGCCGGTTCGGCAGGCTTGTCAGGTTGTCATGCACCGCGTCGTAGAGCAGGCGCTCTTCGGCGGTCTTGCTGTCCATGACGTCGGCCAGGGTCCCGACGATGCGCAGCACCTCGCCGTCCGAGCCGATCACGGGCCGCGCCTTCAAGCGGAACCAGTGGTGCGCGCCGGAGGCCGAGCGCAGGCGGAAGTCCTGGGTCAGCCGGCCGCGGCGCTGCTCGATCACCGCATCCAGGGCGAGACGGTACCGGTCCTTGTCGAAGGGATGGATCAGGTCGAACCAGGCGGAGGCGGGTCCTTCCAGCGAGCCGCGCTTCAATCCGAGCTGGTGCTCGACCTCGGGGCTGACGAAGATGTTGTCGGAGACCACGTCCCAGTCGAACACGATGTCGCCGGCGCCGGTGAGGGCCAGGGCCCGGCGTTCCGTGTCGTTCACGAAGCCGCGGGTGAAGGCGCCGCCCGCGAAGGCGTGCTGCATGACCGTGAAGCCGATGAGCATGACGACGAGAACGAGGCCGCCGACGAGGGCCGGGGGCACGAGGTCGGACGTGAGCTGGCCGACGACCGTGAAGCTCGCGGCCGTCACCCAGGCGACCAGGAGGAGCCAGGTGGGGACCAGCATCACCGCGCGGTCGTAGCCGTGCGTCGCCAGATGGATCACGAGGACGAAGCCGATGCCCGCGACCGCCGCGATCGACATGCGGGCGACGCCCGAGGCCACCGGCGGATCGACGATGGCCAGCGCCACCATGGCCCCGAGGAACAGCAGCCAGAAGGCGGTCACGTGGCTGTAGCGCACGTGCCAGCGGTTGAGGTTGAGATAGGCGAAGAGGAAGACCAGCAGCGTCGCGGAGAGCACCGCCTCCGCGCCGGCGCGATAGATCTGCTCGGTCGCCTCGCTGATCGGGAAGATGCGCTGGAAGAAGCCGAAATCGATGCAGGCATAGGCCAGCACCGCCCAGGCCAGTGCCGCGGCGGCCGGGAAGATCAGGGCGCCCTTCACCACGAACACGATGGTCAGGAACAGGGCCAGCAGGCCCGCGATGCCGATGATGATGCCCTTGTAGAGGGTCAGCCCATTGACCCGGTCCTTGTAGGCGTTGGCATCCCACAGGTGGAGCTGGGGCAGGTTGTTGGAGCGCAGCTCCGCCACGAAGGTGACGGTCGTGCCCGGATCGAGGGTGATGAGGAAGATGTCCGCATCCGCGCTGTCGTCCCGGTCGGGCCGGATGCCCTGGCTGGCCGTGATCGCGGCGATCCGGGTCGCGCCCAGATCCGGCCAGAGAACGCCGGAGCCGGTGAGGCGGAAGTGCGGCGCCACCAGAAGGCGGTCGACCTGTTCGTCGGTGTCGTTGGTGAGCGCGAAGACGATCCAGTCGGGCCGGGTTCCGGCCTCGCGCGCCTTCACGGCGATGCGCCGGACGATGCCGTCGCGCCCCGGCGCCGTGGAAATCCTGATCTCGTCCCCGTCCGAGTTGTAGCGCTCGATGGCCGGGGTCAGGTCGATGGCCTTCATCTTGGGATCGACGCGGACGGATTCCACCGCCCGGCCGGATGACGGAAAGGCCAGCCCCAGGAATGCCGCCAGAAGAAGGGTTATGGCGAAAGATACGATCCGCAATGCTTCGGTCTTTCGTCCGGTACTAAAACAATGGAACAGGATTGGTACCGGTCAGGAGCCTTGAGAGCAAGCTGGGGCCGGAGGAGCCCGTCACTTGTCCGCAGGACTCGTTTGTTATCGTTACTATGTGGCCATGAGGCCCGTTTGCGGCGGGATTGAGGAGAAACAGCCGTGACCATGGGGAAGGTCCGGCTAAAAAATTCAGGCCCGCAGCGCCGAGGCGATCTCGTCCAGGGAGGGCAGCTCCTTGATCGGGCCGATCGCCGCCAGGGTCGGGGCTCCCTGCAGAAGCCGGCGTCCGGCCTCGCGGACATGGTCGACCTCGAGGGCATCGACCTTGCGGACGATCTCCTCGCTCGCCACCACGCGGCCCCAGGACAGGAGCTGGCGCGCGACGCGCTCGATCCGGCCGCCCGGCGTCTCCAGGGCCGTCAGGAGCGCGACCTTCATCTGCGCCTTGGCGCGGATGAGCTCGATCTCGCTGATGTCGCGGGTCGCCTGCGCCATGCAGGCGAGGGTCACGTCCATGAGTTCGCGCACGTCCGAGCCCGCCGTTCCGGCCCCGATGCCGAAGAGGCCGCAATCGGAGAAGGGCCAGTGGAAGGAATCGATCGAATAGGCGAGGCCGCGGGTCTCGCGGACCTCGTGCCACAGGCGCGAGGTCAGGCCGCCGCCGAGCATGTGGGCGAAGAGGTGGACGGCGTAGTAGCCGGGGTCCTTGAACGAGAGGCCCGGCAGTCCGAGCACCAGGTTGGCCTGTTCGAGCTTGCGCGCAATCCGCCTCTCGCCGCCCGCGTAGCGCCCCTGTTCCGGCTGCCGCGGAGCAACGGCCGGCATCCCGCCGAACAGGCGTTCCGCCAGGTCGACGATCCGGGCGTGCTCCACGTCGCCGGCCGCGGCCAGCACCATCTTGCCCGGCGTGTACTCGCGGGCCAGGAAGGCGCGGATCGTCGCCTCGTCGAAGCTCCTGATCGTCTCCGGCGTGCCGAGGATCGGCCGCCCGACCGCCTGGTTCGGGAACGCCGTTTCCATGAACGCGTCGTAGATCAGGTCGTCGGGCGTGTCCTCGACGGCGGCGTATTCCTGCAGGATCACGCCCTTTTCGCGGGCGAGCTCGCCCGCATCGAAAGCCGAGTTGATCAGGATGTCGCCCAGCACGTCGAGCGCGACGTCCACGTTCTCGCCGAGGACGCGGGCCGTGTAGCTCGTGTATTCGACGCTGGTGGCGGCGTTGATGTCGCCGCCCACGTTCTCGATGTCCTCGGCGATCCGGCGCGCCGAGCGGCGGGCCGTACCCTTGAAGGCCATGTGCTCGATGAGGTGCGAAAGACCGTGCTCGTGAGCCTCCTCATGGCGCGAGCCGGTGCCGACCCACACGCCGAGCGTCGCCGTGGCGATCGCGGGCATCCGCTCGGTGGCGACCATCAGGCCGTTGGACAGGGTCGTGATCTCGATCCGCTTCTCGTGGACGAAGTGCTGGTTCATGCGGCCGCGCCTTTGACCGCCCGCGCGCGCTCGCGGATGAAGCGCTCGACCGCAGCCTGGTCGTTGGGAAGAACCGTGAAGCTCTCCCTGCGCTCCATCAAATCAGCCATGTGCGGCGGAAGTGCGGGGCGCAGGCCCGTGGCGCGCTCGACCGCATCCGGAAATTTGGCCGGATGCGCGGTGGACAGGGCCACGACGGGAGTTCCGGGGTCCTGCTCGAGCAGCGCGCGGGCCGCGCGGGTGCCGACGGCGCTGTGCGGGTCGAGCACGTAGCCGGTGGCGCGATAGGTTCCGGCCATCTCGGCCATGACGCTGTCCTCATTCACGGCCCGGGCCGAGAACTCCTCGCGGATGCGGGCAAGCGGCTCGGCCTCGATCATGAAGGCGCGCGACTGGGCGAGGCTTGCCATCAGGCGGCGGATCGCCCCGCCGTCCCGGCCATAGGCCTCGAACAGCAGGCGTTCGAAGTTGGAGGAGATCTGGATGTCCATGGACGGCGAGGTCGTGGGTTCCACGCCCTTGATCTCGTAGGAGCCCGAGCCGAGGGTGCGGGCCAGGATGTCGTTGGCGTTGGTGCCGATCATCAGCTGCCCGACGGGAAGGCCCATGCGCTTGGCCACCCAGCCGGCCAGGATGTCGCCGAAATTGCCGGTCGGCACCGAGAAGGAGACCGGGCGGTGAGGGGAGCCCAGCGCCACGGCGGCCGTGAAGTAATAGACCGCCTGCGCGGCGACCCGGGCCCAGTTGATGGAGTTCACGCCCGAGAGCTGCAGCTCGTCGCGGAAGCGGGCATGGTTGAACATGCCCTTCACCATGGCCTGGCAATCGTCGAACGTGCCCTCCACGGCGAGCGCGTGGACGTTCGGCGAGGCCACCGTGGTCATCTGCCGCCGCTGCACGTCCGAGACCCGGCCATGCGGGTAGAGGATGAAGATGTCGACCTGGTCGAGGCCCTTGAACGCCTCGACGGCGGCGCTGCCCGTGTCGCCCGAGGTCGCGCCCACGATGGTCGCGCGGGCGCCGCGGGCCTTGAGCACATGATCCATGAGCCGGCCGAGGAGCTGCATGGCCACGTCCTTGAAGGCGAGCGTGGGGCCGTGGAACAGCTCGAGCACGAAGAGATTGTCGCCGAGCTGGGTCAGCGGGCACACGGCCGCGTGACGGAAGGCGGCGTAGGATTCGTCGATCATGCGGCTAAGATCGGCGTCGGGAATGTCGCCGTCGACCAGCGGGCCGAGCACGGCCTTGGCGACCTCGGCGTAGGGCCGTCCGGCAAAGCCCCGGATCGCATCCCGGGACAGGGCCGGCCAGTGGTCCGGCAGGTAGAGCCCGCCGTCCCGGGCGAGGCCGGTCAGCAGGGCATCGGCGAAGCCGAGCGCCGGGGCTTCCCCCCGGGTCGAGACATGGAGCACGGTGGATCTCCTGGAAATTCGGCCGGACATTAGGGGGAGCGGCCGGTTGCGGCAAGCCGCATCGGGCCGCACCGGGCGGACTTCGTCCGCGAAATCTGTTATCGTGTTGCCGTCACAGCCCTCGGCCAGGATGGTCCCATGCCCATGACCCGCATCGACTGGATCCTGCTGCCGATCCTGCTGGCCGTGCTGGGCGGGGCCGTCCTGGGGGCCTATCTCATCGCCGGCTTCCTGGGCCTGGGCGTCCTCGGCCTCGTCATCGGGGTCATGGCCCAGCGCATCGAACTGGAGAAGGACGGGGCCACCAGCAACGTCATGACGACCTCGCTCTACGCGCAGCAGATCGAGGCCCAGGAGACCATGACCCGGGCCGAGCGCGCCGAGCGCCGCGAGGAGACGCGGGTCCTGCTGAAAATCCTTTCCATGGCGAAGATCGTCAGCGCCGGGTTCGTGATCCTCGGTTTCGGGCTCTTCTTCCTATTCCAGCTCGGCTGAGGCCGGCTCCTTCAGCCGCCGCCAGGCGAAGGCCGTGAAGACGCCGATCAGGGTGAGGGCGATCCCGAACCAGGTGACGGCATATTGCAGATGGTTGTTCGGCAGGGTGAGCGGGGTCAGGCCGCCGCGGGGCCAGCCGCCCGGATTGGGGCTCCCGTCCGCGTCGATCAGGAACGGCGCGACGCGCGCGAGCCCGTGGGCGGCCGCGATGGCCTGCGGGTCGCGGGCGAACCACTGGTTCCGGCCGGGATCGTCCTTCGGGGTGAAGGTGTTGCGCGCCTCCGGCGCCCGCAC
Source organism: Microvirga yunnanensis (assembly GCF_025460875.1). Taxonomy (NCBI): domain Bacteria; kingdom Pseudomonadati; phylum Pseudomonadota; class Alphaproteobacteria; order Hyphomicrobiales; family Methylobacteriaceae; genus Microvirga; species Microvirga yunnanensis. Next base: position 34,201 of record NZ_JAMXFI010000033.1, on the reverse strand, counting down.
GAGCCCGGTGAGCGTCACCTCGCCGGCGGGCTGGCTCCCGGGCCGGCGGGCCGGATCGCGCAGGTCCATGGGCACGAAGCCCCGGTTGACCATCACGACGGATCCATCGGCGAGCTTCAGGGGCGTGACCAGGTAATAGCCCTGGAGCGGCGCGCCCTGGCGGTCGCCGGGGGCGAGGCCATAAACGGGGGCTTCGAAATCGTGCAGGAAGGTGCCGGTGACCCGCACCTTGCGGAACTCGTCCTGGTCGGCCCGCCAGGCAGGCCAGTCGGCCTCGGGCACGATGGGGTCGGGCTCGCCATAGGCCCGGGCCTCGATCTGGGCGATCAGGCCTTCCTTCCAGGCCTTGCGCTGGAGCTGCCAGGTGCCGAGACCGACGAGAATGGCGAGCGCGACGAGCGCCGCCAGTCCCGGGACGATCAGCGAGCGGGCCTTGTGAGACGGGGCAGTCACTAGTGGAAGCGCCCTTCCTCGGCCTTGTGGTGGTATTGCAGGTTGACCAGCACGCCCTTGAGCGGCCGGACCAGGATGAGGCTGAGAACGATGCTCAGGGCCGTCCACATGACCAGATGGAGCCAGATCGGCGGGGAATAGGCGAACTCGACCCAGAGGGCGAGGGCCACCACCACGATTCCCACGAAGGACATGACGAAGAAGGCCGGGCCGTCGCCCGTATCGGCGAAGGCGAGGTCGAGGCCGCAGACCTCGCATTGGGGCCGAACCCTCAGATAGCCCTGGAAGACATGTCCCTTGCCGCAACGGGGGCACAGGCCCTTGAGGCCGGTGAGGATGGGCGAGGGGGCGGACGGATCATGGGCCACGGCGATTCTCCAGAGGGTTGCCGGTCAACGAACTCTCCGGGCGTTGGTGCCGGAGGGGCTCAAAAAGCGAAGGGCGGCCTTGTGAGCCGCCCCTGCTGCTAGAGCATCGGACCCAAAAGTGGTTCCACTTTTGGGTCCGGATCTGATGCTCAGTCCCTCAGGCGGCGCATCGTTCCGCGCGGCCCTCCGGGCCCGCACGATGCGCGAGGAGCGGGCTCAGTGGCCGCCGCCGGCCGCCGCGCCGCCGTAGCCCCACACGTAGATGGCCGCGAAGAGGAAGAGCCACACCACGTCGACGAAGTGCCAGTACCAGGCGGCGAACTCGAAGCCGAGATGCTGCTTGGGCGTGAAGTCGCCGCGATAGGCGCGCAGCAGGCAGACCGCCAGGAAGATCGTGCCGATGATCACGTGCGCGCCGTGGAAGCCCGTCGCCATGAAGAAGGTGGCGCCGTAGATGTTGCCTTTGAACCCGAAGGTGGCGTGGCTGTACTCGTAGGCCTGGACGCAGGTGAAGATCGCCCCCAGGAGCACCGTGAGCCACAGGCCCGCCTTGAGGCCCTGGCGGTCGTTCTCCAGGAGCGCGTGGTGCGCCCAGGTGACCGTGGTGCCGGAGGTGAGCAGGATCAGGGTGTTGAGGAGGGGCAGGTGCCAGGGATCGAAGGTCTCGATGCCCTTAGGCGGCCACACGCCGCCGAGGGCCTCGACGCGCGAGTAGAGCTGCGGGTCGCCGGCATAGAGGGCCGCGTCGAAATAGGCCCAGAACCAGGCCGCGAAGAACATCACCTCGGAGGCGATGAACATGATCATGCCGTAGCGGTGGTGGAGCTGCACCACGCGGGTGTGGAAGCCGGTATTGGCCTCCTTCACCACGTCGGTCCACCAGCTCAGCATGGTGTAGAGCACGCCGATGATGCCGGCGCCGAAGATGAAGGGGCCGAGATGCATCCCGGCGATGGCGATGTCCTTCCACCAGGTCACGAACCCGGACGCCATCAGGAAGGCGCTGACCGCGCCGACGAGCGGCCACGGGCTCGGTTCAAGAATGTGGTAGTCGTGGTTCTTGGCGTGGGCCTCGGCCATTTCGTGTCGTCTCCGTGCCTCGAATGTGAACTCGCTTTAAGACGTTTCCGCTTAAGTTGTCACGTCCCTTATTGAGCGATGGGTTTGGTGGAAGATGTCACCTCCGCGACCGGCTTGCCCCCCTTGGAGGGGAAGTAGGTGTAGGAGAGGGTGAGGGAGGTCAGGTCCTTCACGTCGCCGTCCTCGACGAGGCGGGGATCGACGTAGAACACGACCGCGGATTCCAGGGTCTCGCCCGGCTGCAGGGTCTGCTCCGTGAAGCAGAAGCATTCGAGCTTGGAGAAGTAGGTGCCGGCGAGATCCGGCTGCACGTTGTACGTCGCGATGCCCGTGCTCGGCTTGTCGCCGGTGTTGGTGACCTTGTAGTAGACCGTCGTGGTCTCGCCGAGCCGGACCGTGACCTCGGGCTTCTCCGGCGCGAAGCGCCAGTTCAGGCCGGGCGCGACATTGGAATCGAAGCGGATTGCGATCGTCCGGTCCATGATCTCCGAGCCGTTGGCGTCGCGCACGATCGGCGTGCCACCGAAGCCGGTGACCTTGCAGAAGAGGTCGTAGAGCGGCACGGACGCGTAGGCGAGGCCGACCATTCCGACGACGATTCCCACGCAGGCGAAGGCCGTGCGGTGCATCTTGCGCTGGAGGTTGGTGGTGTCTGCCATGGGGGCCTCACAGGGGACGCTGAAGGACGCCCGGCCCGAGCTTCACGAGCGTGATGGCGAAGAGCAGGATGCAGAAGGCGGCGAGCGTCAGGGCCAGGGCCACGGAGCGCCTGCGGCGGCGCTTCTGCTCCTCCGGGTTCAGGCGGACGTAATCGATGCGGTCCTTCATCCGACTACCCCAGCACCGGGCGGAAGAAGCCGAAGCCATGCTCCGCGAGCAGGGTCGCGAAGAGCAGGAAGAGGTAGAGGATCGAGAAGCCGAACAGTTGCTGGGCGACGCGCATGGCCGGCTCGCCCTGGCGCAGGCGGTAGACCTGCACGGCGAGCGCCAGCATGCCGAGGCCGCCGATCAGCGCGATGATCGCATAGGCCAGGCCGCCGAAGCCGAGGGCCACGGGAGCGAGGCCGAGCGGGGCCAGGAGGATCGTGTAGGCCAGGATCTGGAAGCGGGTGGAATCGGGCCCGGCCACGTTCGGCATCATGGGGATGCCGGCACGCTCGTAATCGCCGGACTTGACCAGGGCGAGCGCCCAGAAATGCGGCGGGGTCCACATGAAGATGATGGCGAACAGCACGACGCTGTCCCAGGCGACGTGGCCGGTCACGGCGGCCTGCGCGACGATCGGCGGGAGGGCGCCGGCGGCGCCGCCGATGACGATGTTCTGCGGCGTCGTGCGCTTCAGCCACATGGAATAGACGACCACGTAGAAGAAGATCGTGAAGGCGAGCAGCCCGGCCGCGAGCCAGTTGCTGGCGAGCCCCAGGATGATCACCGACCCGGCCGCGAGAGTCACGCCGAAGGCCAGCGCCTCGCCGGGCTGGATCTTGCCGGCCGGGATCGGGCGCTTGCGGGTGCGGGTCATGACGGCATCGATGTCCGCGTCCCACCACATGTTCAGGCATCCCGACGCGCCGCCCCCGATGGCGATCATCAGAAGCGACACGAAGGCCACCACCGGATGGACGTCGGGATGGCTCACGACCATGCCGACGAGCGCCGTGAACACGACGAGAAACATCACGCGCGGCTTGAGAAGGGCGAAGAAGTCGGACACGTCGCCCTGCGAGAGGCCTGCCGTGGCAAGGGGCTCTGCGTGGTTCTCGGCCAGACTGTTCGACATGGTGCTCATCACTGGTGATCTTCCGAAATGCCGGGACGAGGCCGAATAGGCCTCCGGATGGTCGGCTCCTCGCCGGAGGGCTTGACATGCCAAGCCCTCTGGGGAGGAGCGGGCGGCGCGATGCCGCCCACTCGTCGGTTTTAGTGCCCGGTGTCGACGACGCGCGGCAGCGTCTCGAACTGGTGGTACGGAGGCGGGGAGGACAGGGTCCATTCCAGCGTCGTCGCACCCTCGCCCCACGGATTGTCGGCAGCCCGCTCCTTGCGGATGAAGGCATAGACCACGCCGAACATGAAGATGAAGAGGCCGGCGAAGAAGATGTAGGAGCCGATCGAGGAGACCAGGTTCCAGCCCGCGAAGGCATCCGGATAATCCGCGTAGCGGCGCGGCATGCCGGACAGCCCCAGGAAGTGCATCGGGAAGAACAGCACGTTGGCGCCGATGAACGCGACCCAGAAGTGCAACTGGCCGATCCACTCGGGCATCACGTAGCCGGTGATCTTCGGGAACCAGTAGTAGATGCCCGCGAAGATCACGAAGACCGCGCCGAGCGACAGCACGTAGTGGAAGTGGGCCACCACGTAATAGGTGTCGTGCATGTAGCGGTCGACGGGAGCGTTCGCCAGCACGACGCCGGTGACGCCGCCGACCGTGAACAGGAACACGAAGCCGACGGCCCACTGCATGGCCGCCGTGAAGCGGATGGAGCCGCCCCACATGGTGGCGATCCACGAGAAGATCTTCACGCCGGTCGGAACCGCGATCACCATCGTGGCGAACACGAAGTAGGCCTGGGTCTGGAGCGAGAGGCCGACGGTGTACATGTGGTGAGCCCACACGACGAAGCCCACGACGCCGATCGCCACCATGGCGTAGGCCATGCCGAGATAGCCGAAGATCGGCTTCTTGGAGAAGGTCGAGATAATGTGGGACACGATGCCGAAGGCCGGCAGGATCATGATGTACACTTCGGGGTGGCCGAAGAACCAGAACAGGTGCTGGTAGAGCACCGGATCGCCGCCGCCCGACGGCTCGAAGAAGGTCGTGCCGAAGTTGCGGTCGGTGAGCAGCATCGTGATCGCGCCCGCGAGAACCGGCAGCGACAGGAGCAGCAGGAACGCGGTCACCAGCATGGCCCAGGCGAACAGCGGCATCTTGTGCAGCGTCATGCCCGGGGCGCGCATGTTGAGGATCGTGGTGATGAAGTTGATCGCGCCGAGGATCGAGGCGGCGCCGGCGAGGTGCAGGGCCAGGATGCCGAAGTCGAGCGCGGGTCCCGGATGGCCGGTGACCGAGAGCGGCGGATAGACCGTCCAGCCGCCGCCGAAGCCGAGCGAGCCCGGAGCGCCCTCGACGAAGAGCGAGCAGAGCATCAGGCAGAAGGCCGAGACGGTGAGCCAGAACGAGATGTTGTTCATCCGCGGGAAGGCCATGTCGGGCGCGCCGATCATGATCGGGATGAACCAGTTGCCGAAGCCGCCGATGAGCGTGGGCATCACCATGAAGAACACCATGATGAGGCCGTGGCCCGTCACGAAGACGTTGAAGGCCTGCGGGTTGGAGAAGAACTGCAGACCCGGCTCCTGGAGCTCCAGGCGCATGCCGATCGACAGCAGGCCGCCGACGATGCCGGCCGTGAAGCCGAAGATGAGATAGAGCGTTCCGATGTCCTTGTGGTTCGTGGAGTAGAACCACCGGCGCCAGAAGCTCGGAAGGTGATCGTGGTGATCCGCGTGAGCGGCATCAGCTGCATGTGCCATGATGAGACCTCTGTGGTCCTTCTTAACAATTACTGAGCGGTCGCGAACTTGAGCGGAGCGGAGCCCTCGGTCGAAGCATACTTCTGCTTCGCCTCGGTCAGCCAGGCGGCATATTGCTGCTCGCTCACGACGCGGATTTCGATCGGCATGTAGGGGTGGCCGTTGCCGCAGAGCTCCGAGCACTGGCCAAAGTAGACGCCTTCCTTCTCAGCCTTGAACCAGGTCTCGTTCAGGCGGCCCGGGACCGCATCGACCTTGATGTAGAAGGACGGCATGGCGAAGGAATGGATCACGTCCGCGGAGGTCACCTGCATCCGCACGACCTTGCCGACCGGCACCACCATGGCGTTGTCGGCGCCGAGCAGACGCGGCTGATCGGGCTTGAGGTCCTTGGCTTCGGTGATCATGTTCGAATCGAACTTGAAGCCGCCGCCCTGATCGGCCGGGTACTCGTAGCCCCAGTACCAGGAATAGCCGGTCGCCTTCACGACGATATCGGCCTGCGGCGGCACGAGCTGCTGGCGCAGGAGACGGAAGGACGGAATGGCGATCGCCACGAGGATCAGGACCGGAACGATGGTCCAGGCCACCTCGAGGAGGGTGTTGTGGGTGGTCCGCGAGGGGACCGGGTTCTTGTTCTCGTTGAATCGGGCGACGATCACGAGGAGCAGCGCCAGCACGAACAGGCAGATCGCGGTGATCAGCCAAACCAGGTAGGTGTGGAAGTTGGACACGCTCTGTCCCAACTCGGTCACCATCTCCTGCATGCCGGTTTCCCATGGGGAAGGCCGGCCGGCGGCGGCCCACGCCTCACTTATGCCCAACACAAGTGCGACCGCTGCCGTGGAGAGGGCGGTCACCGATCGACGTCCAGTCTCGATCCGCATCGGCGTTCCAAAGCTCCTAAAGATGTGATGGCCCAGGGCCATGAAAGCATCGGGGAAGGCGCGGGCGTGCGGAAAGCGGTGCCCGGCTTGCGCCATCACCTTTGATCTGCGTCAAAGATCACAGGACGCGGTGAAGCGCAACGGTAGAAGCGTTCCAAACTGTGCGTCATAACCGCCAAAACGCATTTCGGCCCGCCGATCGGCCCCTCTCGCTTGACATCGCGCCCCCTGCCATGGTCCCAACGGGCCAACATGGGACGTGGAAGCGGCGGCCGGCCGCGACCCTCTGGCAGGCTTAACAGCAGGGTTAACAGATGGAGAAACCGATGGGCGCATCGCGGTGGGCTCGCCATTGGGCGGCGGCAATCCTGGGGCTGTCGGCCCTGTTCGGGGCCAGCGGCGCCAGCGCTCAGGGCATGGTCAAGAACACCTTCGGCGAGTGGCAGATGCGCTGCGAGACGCCGGCCGGCGCCACGGCCGAGCAATGCGCCCTCGTCCAGAACGTGGTCGCCGAGGACCGGCCCAACGTCACGCTCGTGATTATCGTGTTGAAAACCGCCGACGGCAAAAGCCGCCTCCTGCGCGTGGTCGCGCCCCTTGGTATTCTGTTGCCGTCGGGCCTGGGCCTCAAGATCGACCAGACGGATATCGGCCGTGCCGGGTTCGTCCGCTGCCTGGCCACGGGATGCGTGGCCGAGGTCGTGATGGAGGAGAGCCTGATCGGCCAGATGAAGTCGGGTCAGGCGGCCACCTTCATCGTGTTCCAGACGCCCGAGGAGGGGATCGGCATTCCCGTATCCCTGAACGGATTCGCGGCCGGGTTCGATGCCTTGCCGTAAGCGGTGACCAAGAACGTGGGGGCGAACATGAGAGAAGGATGGGGCCGGAAGGCCGGGTGGACGTTTGCCGTGGCCGGCCTGGTGGCTCTGGCGGGCTGCGGCGCGCCGGGAGGAGGCGGGCTCGGCATGGGCGACATGCTGCTCACCGCCGGCACGACCCAGGCGCCGGCTCAGGCCCGGACGGTGCAGCTCGACGACGTCTATTGTCCGGCCGTCGAGGTCGTGGACGGCGGCTCCGCCATCCAGGTTCGCGGCGGCGGGGAGGCGGGTTCCGTCCGGAGCCAGATCTCCCTGGGCGACCTGGCCCGCGAATGCATCGGCCAGCCGGACGGCTCGACCCTGGTCAAGGTCGGCATCGAGGCGCGGGCGCTCATCGGCGTCGGCGGATCGGCCGGCCGCTACGACATCCCGGTCCATATCGTGGTGAAGGACGGGTCGACGGTCTTCGCCAACCGGTCCCGCCGCGTGGCGGCCGCGATCCCGGCGGGTCAGACCCAGACGACCGTGTCGGTGGTCGAGGAGGGCATCGTCGTGCCCGCCTCGTCGGCCAACGATTTCGAGATCGAGGTCGGCCTCGGTGGCGCGCCGGCCCGGGGTCGCCGCGGCTGAAGCATCGGACCCGAAGGGCCGCGTCAGCGACCCTTTCCACGACCCTCCGATGTCATGGCCGGGCTTGTTCCGGCCATCCCGATCCGGTGAGGCGCGGCGCTTCAGACCATCGGGATCACCGGCACAAGGCCGGTGATGACGTGGCGAGGTGGTCTGGGCCGGCACCAACACCCTCCCACGTCATGGCCGGGCTTGTGCCGGCCATCCCGATCGGAAGAGCGCCGCGCTTCACCGTATCGGGATCACCGGGACAAGCCCGGTGATGACGTGGAGACTGTCAGGATCCGTATCCTCAGGCGGCTAGCGCATCGGACGGACCCAGAGGGCCGCCTCATCCGATGCGCCGGTCAAGAGAGGGAGCCTCGGATGAAGCCCAAATGTCGTGTCCACTTTTCCGCACGATGCGCTAGTACAGCGCGGCAGCGCCCGCCCGCTGGTTGAGCGGGGCAGCCAGGACCTTGTCGATCCTCCGTTCGTCGAGATCGATCACCTCGAAGCGCCAGCCGAGGGTGTCCACGTGCTCGCCCGTGTTGGGCAGATGCTGGAGCTCGCTGATCACCAGGCCGCCGACCGTGTGGTAGCTGCGGGTCTCCGGCAGCGTGACGCCCAGAACCTCGGCCATTTCGTCGACCGGCATCGATCCGGCGAGCAGCCAGGAGCCGTCGTCGCGGCGGACGGCGTCGGGTTCCGGCGCCTCGCCGTCGGACCGGAACGCGCCCACGATGGCCTCCAGGGCGTCCGCCGGGGTCACGACCCCTTCGAAATGCCCGTATTCGTCGTGGACGATCGCCATCGGGACCTCGGCGTCGCGCAGGGTCGCGAGCGCATCGAGGGCGTAGAGCGTATCGGGAATGACCGGCGCCTGCTGAACGTGGCCGCGGATGTCGAGGGGCTGGCCCGACAGCAGGGCCGCCAGGAGCTCCCGCGACTGGACGACGCCGATCACGTTGTCGGGCGTGCCCTCGCTGACCGGCAGGCGGGAATGCGGGGTCTCGATCAGCAATGCGCGGATGGAGTCCTCGTCGTCGTCGAGGTCGATCCAGTCCACGTCGGTCCGGGGCGTCATGAGCCCGCGCACCGTCCGGTCTCCGAGGCGGAGCACGCCCGAGATCATGCGGCGCTCCTCCTCCTCGATCACGCCGGCGCTTTCGGCCTCGCCGACGAGCATCTTGATCTCCTCTTCCGTCACCGTCGTGCCGTCGTCGGACTTGGCCCCGAGCAGGCGGAAGATGAGGCTGGTCGAGGCGTTCAGGAGCCAGACGGCGGGCGCCGCGACCTTGGACAGCACCAGCATGAGGGGGGCCATGGTGCAGGCGATGGCCTCGGGGTTGCGCAGGGCGAGCTGCTTGGGCACCAGCTCGCCGATGACGATGGACAGATACGTGATGATGCCGATCACGAGGCCGTAGCCGAGGGGTTCGGCCACGCCCTCGGGCATGCCGCGGTCGAGGAAGATCTGGGTCAGCCGGTCGCCGAGGGCGGCGCCCGAGAAGGCGCCGGCCAGGATGCCCACGAGGGTGATGCCGATCTGGACCGTGGACAGGAAGCGGCCCGAATCCTCCATGAGGGTCAGGGCCGTGTTGGCTCCGGAGCGGCCCTGTTCGGCCATGGCCTTGAGCCGGGGCCTGCGGGCGGACACGATGGCGAGTTCGGATAGGGCAAAGACGCCGTTGAGGGCGACGAGAGCAAGGGCGATGATCAGTTCGAGCAACGATGCCAGGAGCTGCCGACCGGATCGGGCCGCGTTCTCCCCTTCTGTGAAAGATGGGCCTAACATGGAGCGTCGCGGCCCTGCCGTCAATTAAGGCAGGGAGTTATCCCGTGCGGCAGCCTGCTTTGTTGACAGGACCCGATTTCCTCTTCAGAGCTAAACCCAGCCGATGATCCCCGCGGAAGAGACCGGGCCCAAGAGCCCGGCGCCGAAGGCGCAACCGCCCCGGAAACGCTCAGGCCAAAGGACCGCGCGGGAGCTGGCACTCTGGAAAGCGGCGACGTTCCGACGTCGCCCACCGACGGGCGTAACCTGCCGCGAGAGCGGTCGGGGAAATCTCTCAGGTCTCGGGACAGAGGGGGCGCACAGCAACGGGCCGAAAGGCTCGATGGAACGCGCACCTTTGAGGGAATCCCATGGCCGAGCATGCGCCTAGCGACGAGCCGCTCCTGCAGACCCCGCTCCATGCCGAGCACGTGAGCCTCGGCGCCCGCATGGTGCCCTTCGCCGGCTACGCCATGCCCGTGCAATACCCGACCGGCATCCTGACCGAGCACAACTGGACCCGCGAGCATGCGGGCCTGTTCGACGTCTCCCACATGGGCCAGGCCTTCCTGGTCGCCGAGGACAAGAGCCACGAGACCGTCGCCCGCGCGCTCGAGGCGCTGATCCCCGCCGACGTCCTGAACCTCAAGCCGAACCAGCAGCGCTATTCGCAGCTGCTGGCGGAGGACGGCGGCATCCTCGACGACCTCATGGTGACCCGCGTCGGCGCCCCCGGGCACGAGGGCTGGCTCTACCTGGTGGTGAACGCCTCCATGAAGGAAGCCGACTATGCCCATATCGAGGCCCGGCTGCCCAAGAGCGTCAGCCTGAAGCGCAAGGACGATCTGGGCCTCATGGCCCTCCAGGGCCCGGCCGCCGAGGCCGTCCTGGCCAAGCTCGCCCCCGAGGCCGCCGCGCTGCCCTTCATGATGTCGGCGGACGTGCAGATCGACGGGATCTGGTGCCATGTCTCCCGCTCCGGCTACACCGGCGAGGACGGCTTCGAGATCTCCTGCCACGGCAACGATGCGCCCACGCTCTGGACCAGGCTCCTGACCGACCCGGAGGTGAAGGCCATCGGCCTCGGCGCGCGCGATTCGCTCCGGCTCGAGGCCGGCCTGTGCCTCTACGGCCACGACATCGACACCACCACGTCGCCCATCGAGGCGGGCCTGAACTGGTCGATCCAGAAGCGCCGCCGCGAGGAGGGAGGCTTCCCCGGGGCGGAGCGGGTGCAGCGCGAGATCCGGGACGGCGCCGCGCGCGTCCGCGTCGGCATCAGGCCGGAGGGTCGCGCTCCGGCCCGCGAGGGAACCGTCATCACGACGCCGGACGGGCGTGAGGTCGGCCTCGTGACCTCCGGGGGCTTCGGCCCCACGGTCAACGGCCCGGTCGCCATGGGCTATGTCGCCAGGGACGTGTCCGCCGCCGGCACGGACCTCCATCTCATCGTCCGCGGCAAGCCGCTGCCCGCGAAGGTCGCGGCCATGCCGTTCGCCCCCCACCGCTACAAGCGCTGACATTTCAACGAGAGGGAATCCATCATGACCACGCGCTACACCAAGGATCACGAATACGTCCGCGTCGAGGGCGACGCCGGCATCGTGGGCATCTCCGACTACGCTCAGGGCCAGCTCGGCGACGTGGTCTTCGTGGAGCTTCCGAGCGTCGGCAAGACCCTGTCGAAGGGCGACGAGGCCGCCGTCGTCGAGAGCGTGAAGGCGGCGAGCGAAGTCTATGCCCCGGTCTCCGGCGAGGTGGTCGAGGTCAACAGCGCGCTCGAGGCTTCCCCGGGCACGGTGAACGAGGATCCGGCCGGTCGCGGCTGGTTCATGAAGATCCGCCTCACGGACCCGGGCGAGCTCGACGGCCTCATGACCGAGGAGCAGTACCAGGACTTCGTGAAGTCGATTTCGTAACTCCATCGGAGCCCGTCACGCCCCACGTCGTCACCGGCCCCGTGCCGAAGACGACCGAGAGGGACGGGACCGATCGGTTGGTTTCCCGGGATGGGCTCAGCGGATACTCAAGGTCGGGCAAGGCAATGGCACACGAATACACGGCCAGGGTGGCCTGGAAGCGCGGAGAGGGGGAAGCTTTCTCCGACAACCGCTACAGCCGCGGCCATGTCTGGCGCTTCGACGGCGGCATCGAGGTGCCGGGCTCCGCGTCGCCCTCCGTCGTGCCGCTGCCGCTCTCGCGGGAGGACGCCGTCGATCCGGAAGAAGCCTTCATCGCGGCGGTTTCCAGCTGCCACATGCTGACCTTCCTGTCGATCGCCGCCAAGAAGCGCTTCGTCGTCGACGCCTACGAGGACGAAGCGCTCGGAATCATGACCAAGAACGAGAACGGCAAGCTCTTCGTGTCCAGGATCACCCTGGACCCGCGAATCGAATTCTCCGGCGACAGGCTGCCGGCGCCGGAGCAGATCGCCGACATGCATCACCTCGCCCACAAGGAATGCTTCATCGCCAATTCCGTCCTCACGGAGATTGTCGTGGCGGGCATTCCCTCGCACTAACTCATCCAAGGTTTTTTGCCGATGCGCTATTTGCCTTTGTCCGACACCGACCGCGGCGAGATGCTCGCCCGGATCGGCGTCGATCACGTCGATGAATTGTTCGCCGACGTGCCCAAGAACCTGCTCCTCAAGGAGCCGGTGGATCTGCCGCGCCGCAAGGGCGAGCTCGAGGTGGAGCGGATCCTCTCCCGCATGTCCGCCAGGAACATCCCGGCGTCCTCGGTGCCGTTCTTCGTCGGCGCGGGCGCCTACAAGCACCACGTGCCGGCGACCGTCGATCACCTGATCCAGCGGTCCGAGTTCCTCACGAGCTACACGCCGTATCAGCCCGAGATCGCCCAGGGCACGCTGCAATATCTGTTCGAGTTCCAGACCCAGGTGGCGGCGCTCACCGGCATGGATGTGGCGAACGCCTCCATGTATGACGGCTCCACCGGCACGGGCGAGGCGGTGCTCATGGCGCACCGCGTCACCAAGCGCCGCAAGGCCGTTCTCTCCGGCGGCCTGCATCCGCACTATGCCGACGTGGTGAAGACGCTCTCCGACATGGCGAGCGACGAGACCGTCATCCTGGCGCCGGACGTGGCCGGCACCGAGGACATCCTCTCGCAGATCGACGACACGACCTCCTGCGTGGTCGTGCAGACGCCGGACGTGTTCGGCAACCTGCGCGACCTGAAGCCCATCGCCGACAAGGCGCACCAGCACGGCGCGCTGCTGATCGCGGTGTTCACGGAAGTCGTATCGCTCGGCCTGCTGACGTCGCCCGGCAGCCAGGGGGCCGACATCGTGGTGGGCGAGGGCCAGTCGATCGGCAACGCGCTGAACTTCGGCGGGCCTTACGTGGGCCTCTTCGCCACCCAGTCGAAATACATCCGCCAGATGCCGGGCCGCCTCTGCGGTGAGACGGTGGACGCGGACGGCAACCGCGGCTTCGTGCTCACCCTGTCGACCCGCGAGCAGCACATCCGCCGCGACAAGGCGACGTCGAACATCTGCACCAATTCGGGACTGTGCTCGCTCGCCTTCACGATCCACATGACCCTGCTCGGGGAGGCGGGGCTGACGCGCCTGGCGCGCATCAACCACGCCAACGCGGTGAAGCTCGCGGACCAGCTTGCAGGCGTGAAGGGCGTCGAGGTGCTCAACCGGACGTTCTTCAACGAATTCACCGTGAAACTCGCGAAGCCCGCCGCCGAGGTGGTGGAGCGTCTCGCCGAGAAGGGCGTGCTCGCGGGCGTGCCCGTGTCGCGCCTTCTGCCGGGGGCCGGCCTCGACAACCTTTTGCTCGTCGCTTCCACCGAAGTGAACACCGATGATGACCGCGCGGCCTTTGTGGCCGCCTTGAAGGAGGTTCTGTGATGTTGAACCGCCAGGGACGTCCCACCACACCCCAGGCCCACGGCGTGGCGGATCCCGCCGCCGGCATGGGCGATCAGGCCGCCCGCCTGCAGGGCGACGCCACCCGCGCGGCCGGACCCGCCGGCGGGTCTCACCCGACCTTCACCGGCAACAAGGCGCTGGCGCAGGTCGAGCCGCTGCTCTTCGAGATCGGCCGCACCGACACGACCGGCGTCGATCTCGACGAGCCGGAGGATTTCGCGCCGCGCCTCGGCGGACTGGAGCGCCGGGAGCCCATCGGCCTGCCGGGCCTCTCAGAGCCCGAGACCATGCGCCATTACGTGCGCCTCAGCCAGCAGAACTACGGCATCGACACGGGCCTGTTTCCGCTCGGCTCCTGCACCATGAAGCACAATGCGCGCCTCAACGAGCGCGTGGCGCGCCTGCCCGGCTTTGCCGACGTGCATCCGCTCCAGCCGGTCTCGACCGTGCAGGGCGCCCTGGAGCTGATGAACGAGCTCGGCCGCTATCTGGTCACGCTCACCAACATGACCACCGTGGCGCTGTCGCCGAAGGCGGGCGCCCATGGCGAGCTCTGCGGCATGATGGCGATCAAGGCCGCCATCGAGGCCAAGGGCGAGGGCGCGACCCGCAACGTGGTGCTGGTGCCCGATTCGGCGCACGGCACGAACCCGGCGACCGCCGCCCTCATCGGCTTCAAGGTGAAGCCGGTGCCGGCCCGCGAGGACGGCTGGGTGCACGTGGAGGACGTGAAGGAGCGGCTCGGCCCCGACGTGGCGGCGATCATGCTCACGAACCCCAACACCTGCGGGCTCTTCGAGCCGCAGGTGGCGGAGATCGCCAAGGCGATCCACGATGCAGGCGCCTATTTCTACTGCGACGGCGCGAACTTCAACGCCATCGTGGGCAAGGCGAAGCCGGGCGATCTCGGCGTCGACGCCATGCACATCAACCTGCACAAGACCTTCTCGACGCCCCACGGGGGCGGCGGCCCGGGCTCGGGTCCGGTGGTCCTGTCCGAGCGCCTCGCGCCCTTCGCGCCGGTGCCGTTCGTGCGCGCGGGCAAGGATGGGTTCGAGCTGGTGGAGCAGGAATCCGATGCCGCTGAAAAGCCCTTCGGCCGCATGACGGCGTTCCACGGCCAGATGGGCATGTATGTGCGGGCCTTGTCCTACATGCTCTCGCACGGCGCGGACGGCATGAAGCAGGCGTCCGAGGACGCGGTGCTCAACGCCAACTACATCCGGGCCGGCCTGTCGGACCTGCTGTCGCTGCCCTTCGGCGACAAGCCGTGCATGCACGAGGTGCTGTTCGACGATTCGTGGCTCAAGGACACGGGCGTGACCACCCTCGACGTGGCCAAGGCCATGATCGACGAGGGTTACCACCCGATGACCATGTACTTCCCGCTGGTGGTGCACGGCGCCATGCTGATCGAGCCGACGGAATCCGAATCGAAGTCGTCCCTCGACCTGTTCATCGCGACCCTGCGCGATCTCGCGTTTGCCGCGAAGAACGGCGACACCGAGCGCTTCACCGGGGCTCCCTACCACGCCCCGCGCCGCCGCCTCGACGAGACCCGCGCGGCGCGCAGCCCCGTGCTCAAGTGGACGCCGCCCGCCCCGGTGGCGGAAGCCGCGGAGTAATCGGCCGAATTCAGGCTTGAACGACGATTTAGTTGATATAGAGTTGCGCCATGACCATCATGGCGCCACCTCATTATGAGCTTGTCGCAGGCGTTCCTGACGTAGGCGATTACGTTCGCCTACGTCGGGTTGCAGGACTGAGCGAGCGAACGCCCGAGGCCGCGGCAGCTGGGCTGCCGAATACTTGGTTTGGCATTATCGTAAGGCACAAGGCCGAGATCGTCGGCATGGGCCGCATCATCGGCGACGGCGGATGCTCCTTTCAGATCACGGACATGGCTGTGGCTCCCGATCATCAGGGCAAAGGATTGGGGCAGTGCATCATGCAGGCATTGATCGACCATCTGAAGGCCCATGCTCCTGAAAGCGCTTATATCAGCCTGATCGCGGCATTGCGGGCACAGAGCCTTTACGAGCGCTTCGGTTTCAGACCGGTGCGAGGCTTAGGCATGACGATCGATCTGGGCTGAGGCTGCGAAACAGGGCGCCGCCGGGCGACATCCCCTCTCACGTCATGGCCGGCCCTGTGCCGGCCATCCCGATCGGAAGAGCGCGGCGCCTCACGGAAGCGGGATCACCGGGACGAGCCCCGGGGTGTGGCGGGGGGGGGGCACGCCGGCACCGCCCC
>NZ_JAMXFI010000033.1:0-18502 GCF_025460875.1 Microvirga yunnanensis | reverse complement strand
AGCGTACGCGCGCGCCCCCCCCCGGCCGCGTAACCCCCGGGCCGCGCCGGGTGATGACGCGGGGTGGATCCTCGCCTGCACGGCCCGACGTTTCTGTCGCTGCCGCCTTTACACGGAACCTCGGACGGTTTCCGGCAGTTCGGCCATCCGGTCGATCACGACGGGCGCTCCCGCCCGCCGCAGCTTCTCCGCATGGTCGGGCCCGCAATGGCCCCCGCCGGCAAAGCCGATGACGCGCATCCCGGCGGCGATCGCCGCCTGCACGCCCGCGACGGAATCCTCGACCACCAGGCAGTCTTCCGGACGGGCGTTCATCTGCGCGGCCGCATGGAGGAACAGGTCCGGCGCCGGCTTTCCGCGCGCGACCTGGGTCGAGCTGAAGACGTGGTCGAACAGGTCCGCCAGGCCGGTCACGCGCAGCGACAGGGCGATTCGCTCCGGGATCGACGAGGAGGCGACGCAGCGGGGGAGGGGCAGGGACAGGATGGCGTCGCGCACGCCCGCGATGGGCTTCAGCTCGGCCTCGAAGCGCTGGAACAGGGTGCGGTTGAGCCGCTCCGTGAAATCGTCAGGGAGCCTGACGCCGCGTTCCGATTCGATGCGCGCGATCTGGTCCTTGATGCTGACCCCGGTGAAGTCACGGGCCACATCCTCGGCCGTGTAGGGCACGCCGCATTCCGTCAGGATCTCCGCGTCGATCCGGCAGCTCAAGGGCTCCGAATCGACCAGGACGCCGTCGCAGTCGAAGATCAGCAGCATGACGTTCTCCAAGCAAAAAGGCCGCCTCGAGGGGCGGCCTTCGACGTTTCGGGTCCGGACGGAGGCCTTACTGCAGCTTCGAGCGCACGTCGCTGAGGCCGGCCGTCACGAGCGAGGCCGCGGTGGGGCCGGTGATCTCGTCGCGCAGGACGCGCTCGGAGGCCCGGATGGCGGCGTCCACGGCGGCCGCGCGCACCTCGGCGGAGGCCTGAGCCTCGGCCTGGGCGATCTTCGCTTCGGCGGTGGCCGTGCGGCGCTTCACGAAGTCGGCCATCTTCTCCTGGGCCTCGCGGGCGAGGCGCTCGGCCTCGTCGCGGGCGGTGGACACGATGTCGGCGGCCTCGCGCTCGGCGGCGGCGCGCTTGGACTCGTACTCCTTCAGGAGCCGCTCGGCGTCCTGGCGCAGGCGCTTGGCCTCGGCCAGCTCACCGGCGATGCGCTTGCCGCGGGAATCGAGCTGGTTCAGCACGTTCCCCGGGACGCCCTTGTAGAACAGGATGCCCCAGAAGATGACGAAGGCGACCGCAACCCAGAATTCAGCGCTATGTAACATGCGGACCTCCCGATCAGGCCTTGATCTGGTTGAGAGCGGCTTCGACCTTCTGCGGGGCCGGAGCCTTGCCGGTGAGGCGCTCGATAATGGCCGAGGCCGTGTCGCGGGCGATGGCGTCCACGTGGCTCATGGCTTCCGCCTTCTTGGCCGTGATGGTGGCCTCGGACTCGGCCAGGCGCTGGTTCAGGTCGGCTTCGAGCGCCTTGCGCTTGGCGTCGCTCTCGGCCGCGAGCTTGGAGCGGGTTTCCTGGGCAAGCGCCTGGGCGCGGCCCTTGGCTTCGGCGAGGGCCTTCTCGTAGGCGCTGCCGGCCTCTTCCGCGCGGGATTTCATGGCGGCCGCGTCGTCGAGATCGGTGGCGATCATCGCGCGGCGGTTCTCGATGATTCCGCCCAGGCGAGGGAGGACCAGCCGTGAGAGCAGGGTGTAGAGCACCACGAAGGTGATGGCGAGCCACAGGAGCTGACCGGCATAGGTCTCCGTCTCGAAGGGCGGAAAGCCGATGTCCTCGTGAGCGCCGCCGGGGGCCTCTGTTGTGGCGTGGTTCGTCTGAGCCTGAGCCATGGAGCAGATCCTAACGGATAAAGAATCCTACAAACATGAATGACGGCGGTTCGATCCGCCGTCACTCCTGTCGAGGCGAAGCGTTCGCACGCCTCGACCTCCCGATCACCGTTGTGAGATTAGGTGAAGAGCAGAACGAGAGCGACGACGAGGCAGAAGATGCCGAGACCTTCCGCGAGCGCCGCGCCGATGAACGCGCGGGCGAACTGGCCGTCGGCGGCCGACGGGTTGCGCAGAGCGCCGGACAGGAAGTTGCCGAAGATGTTGCCGACGCCCATGGCGGCGAGGCCCATGCCGATGCAGGCGAGGCCTGCGCCGAGGAACTTGAAAGCAACCGGATCCATTGTGATCTCCTTGGGAATACCGTGATCGGGAGGGAAGGGGTAACTCGGCGCAGACCTAGTGGCCCGGGTGCAGCGCGTCGTTGAGGTAGATGCAGGTCAACACCGTGAAGACGTAGGCCTGCAGAGCGGCGACGAGGAACTCGAGCGCCATGAGGGCAACCGCCATGAGGAGCGGCAGCGGAGCGAGGATCGTCAGGGCACCGCCGGCGCCGAGCAGCGCCACCACGAAGCCTGCGAACACCTTCAGCGCGATGTGTCCCGCGAGCATGTTCGCGAAGAGACGCAAGGACAGCGAGATCGGCCGGGACAGGAACGAGATGAGCTCGATCACCACGATGAAGGGCAGGAGCCAGGCCGGCACGCCCGACGGGACGAAGAGGCCGAGGAAGTGGGTGCCGTGCTTCATGAAGCCGTAGATCACCACCGTGCCGATGACGAGCAGGGCCAGGGCGAAGGTGACGATGATGTGGCTGGTGACCGTGAAGAAGCCCGGGATCATGCCGAGCAGATTGGCCGTCAGCACGAACATGAACAGCGAGAACACGAGGGGGAAGAACTTCATCCCCTCCTTGCCCGTCGCGTCGACCAGCGTGTTCGCGACGAAATCGTGCAGGACCTCGGCGACCGACTGGGCGCGGCCCGGGACGACCGCGCGCTTGCGGGTCGCGAACAGCAGGCCGCCCACGATCACGGCGGCGGCGCCGATCATGAACAGGGACGAATTGGTGAAGTTGATGACCGGAATGATGGGCTTGATCTGGAATTGTTCGATCGGGCTCGCCATGATCCGCTCTCAAAGTTCGATGTTATCAAATGCCGTTCGGCGCTCGAAAGTCTAAGTCCGTCACCGCTTGTCGTCATACCGGGCGGACTTGACCATCCCGGCCGCTCGCAACAGGTTGAGCATCCCGGCGCAGAAGCCGAGTATCAGACAAACGATCAGACCCCAAGGGGACGTCCCGAACACGCGGTCGACGATCCAACCCAGGATTCCGCCGGCCGCCACTCCTGCAACGAATTCGGCCGAGAGCCTGAAGGCTTGGCCGAGAGCGCGGGAATCTGACGTCGGACGGGCGCGAGGCTCTGACTCGGCTCGCTGCGCGGATGCTTGGGAGATCCGTGCGTCGAGAGACTTCAGTCTCGCTGACAGGTCGGCCTCGTCGGCGCTGCCCGGTTTCCGCTCATTCTCGCCGTTCCGCTCGTGAGGGTCCGCCATTGCGATCTCCTTTGAAGCGTTGCGGGAAAATGCTTGGAAGCCCAGCCCCGAAAGCCGGGCGCACCATATGAGCGGGGGTCCCCCCTGTCAAGAACCGTCTGAAAACATCCAAGTGTCTGATTTGATTGAATTAACCGTGTTTTCAGGTGCCCTCGGGCCGAAAGCGCACATGTTTTTGAGGCTGAAGCAAGGCAGGGCTGAAAGCCTTAGGCTACCTCAAGAATGCGCTCCGCGCTCTGCAGGTCCACGGAGACGAGCTGCGAGACGCCCCGTTCGGCCATGGTGACGCCGAAGAGACGGTCCATCCGGGCCATGGTGATCGGGTTGTGGGTGATGACCACGAAGCGGGTCTCGGTCTGGCGCGCCATGTCCTCCAGGAGGGCGCAGTAGCGCTCCACATTGGCGTCGTCGAGGGGCGCGTCCACCTCGTCGAGCACGCAGATCGGCGAGGGATTCGTGAGGAACACGGCGAAGATCAGCGCGGTCGCCGTCAGGGCCTGCTCGCCGCCGGACAGCAGGGTCATGCTCTGGGGCTTCTTGCCGGGCGGGCGGGCGAGGATCTCGAGGCCGGCTTCCAGCGGATCGTCCGAATCGACCAGGGTCAGCTCCGCCGTGCCGCCGCCGAACAGGGTGGCGAACAGGCGCTTGAAATGGTTGTTCACCACGTCGAAGGCGGCAAGCAGGCGCTCGCGGCCCTCGCGGTTGAGGCTGCCGATGGCCTGGCGCAGGCGCTTGATGGCCTCGACGAGATCGTCGCGCTCGCCCGCGATGCCGTTGTACTTGGTCTCGAGCTCGCTGAGCTCCTCGTCGGCGCGCAGGTTGACGGCGCCGAGGCGCTCCCGGTCGTTCTTGAGGGAGTGCAGCTTCGATTCGATCTCGCCGTGGGAGGGCAGGTCGGTCGCTTCCTTCAGGCCGGCGAGCTCGATGAGCCCGGCCGGCGTCGTCTCCAGGTTCTCCGCGATGGCGCGGGTGATCTCCGCCAGGCGGGCCACCGCGGCCTCGTGGCGGGCCTGGGATCCGGCGCGGGATTCGCGGGCCGCCGACAAGGCTTCGAGGGCCGCGCGGGCCGCGCGATCCGACTCGGCCAGGCCCGTCTCGGCATCGGCCAGATGGTCGGCCGCTTCCTTGCGCTTGGCCTCGGCTTCTTCCACCTCGGCCATGAGGGCGCGGCGGCGCTGCAGGTAGGTGTCGGGGGCCCCCAGCAGGCGCTGGTGCTCGTCCTGCGCGCGCTCGAGGCGCTCGCCCAGATCCTCGAACGCCTTGGCGGCGCGTCCCGCCCGCTCGGTCCAGAGGCGGATGTCGGCCGCGATCGCCTCCTGCCGCCGGCGGCGCAGTTCGGCTTCGTGCATGAGGGATTGCAGGGCGGCCCGGGCCCCGGAGGCGGCCGCCCGGCGCTCGGCCACGCGGGTGCGCTCCTCGAGCAGGCGGCTTTCCAGATCCGGCGCCGGGGCGAGGTCCTGCAGGGCGCTCTCGGCGTCCTGCACGCGCTCCAGGGCCTCCGCCTCGCTCTCGGACAGGCGGGCGAGGCCTTCCTGCAGGGCCGAGCGGCGCTGGCCGAGCTCGGCCTCCTTGCGCTCGGCGGCGGCGAGGCGCGCGCGGGCGGCATCGAGCGCCTGCCGGGCCTGGCGGGCGGCCTCGATGGCCTGCGTCTCATGAGAGGCCGCCCGGCGGACCGCGTCCTGGGCCGCCTCCGCCTCGTGGCGCAGGTGCTCGGCCTGCTCGCGGGCCTCGGCGGCCTCGCGCTCCAGATCCCCGAGGCGGTTCTTCTCCGCCAGGCGGCGGGCCGCCGGGGAGGGCGCCTCGGCGGCGGCCGTGAACCCGTCCCAGCGCCACAGATCGCCTGCCTGCGTGACAAGGCGCTGGCCGGGCTTCAGCAGGCCGCGCAGGCGCAGGCCGTCCTCCTTGCTCACCACGCCGATCTGGCGCAGGCGGCGCTGCAGGGCCGCGGGCGCCCGGGCGAGGTCCGCCAGGGAGCGGACGCCGTCCGGCAGGGCCGGATCGTCCTCGCCGGCGTGGGTCTCGGCCCAGTGGTGCGGGGCGGACGGATTGACCGAGGCTTCGAGATCGTCACCCAGGGCTGCGCCCAGGGCCGTCTCGTAGCCCTTCTGGACCGTGATCTGGTCGACGGCCGGGGGCCAGAGGTCGCCGGTCGCGGAGGTTACCAGCTTGGCGAGGGTGCGCGCCTCGGTCTCGAGGCGCTGCGCCTTGCGCTCGGCCTCGTTGAGGGGCTGGCGCAGGCGGCTCTCGGCCTCGCGGGCGTCCGACAGGGTCTCGCGTGCGCCGATCACCGCCTCTTCGGCGCCCTGGGCGGTGTCCTCGGCGATCGCCATGTCCTCGCGCAGGTCGTCCAGGGAGGGGCCTTCGTCGGACGGGGCGGAGAGCGCCGCGATCTCGCGCTCGAGCCGCTCCTTCTCGGATCGGAAACGGGCGGCGCGCTCCAGCTCCTCGCGCACGGCGCGCTCCAGGGCGGCCCGGCGGGCGTTCAGGTCGGAGGTCTGGGCCTGAAGAGCGCTCAGGGCGGATTCGGCTTCCGCCAGCTCGGCTTCGGCGCCCTGGAGGCGCTCCTCGGCCTCGGCGCGGGCATCGTCCGCCCCATCGGTGGTGAGCGAGATCTCGGCGGCTTCCGACTGAAGGCGCTCGATCGTGGCCTCCGCGTCGCCGCGCTGCGCCGCCTCGCGGGCGATGTCCCGGTTCAGGTCGCCGATATGGCGCTCCAGCTCGACCACGCGCTCCTTGGACCGGCGCTCCTCCGATTCGAGCTCGTTGCGGGCATGGGTCAGCCGCTGCAGGGCGGCGGCCGCGGCGGCTTCCGCCTGCCGCAGGGCCGGGAGGCCATGGGCCGCGACCGCCTGGGCGGTGGCCGCCCGGGTCTGCTCCTCGGTGGCGTCGGCCACCGCCTTGAGATCCTCGGCCACCTGGCGCTCGGCGGTGGCGGCCTGCTCCCGCGCCTCGGCGAAGCTGATGGCGTACATCAGGGCTTCCAGGCGCCGGATCTCGGCCGAGAGGTTCTTGTACCGGGAGGCCTGGCGGCCCTGGCGCTTCAGGCTCTCGATCTGGCTTTCCAGCTCGCGGATCACGTCCTCGACGCGGACCAGGTTGTCCTCGGCGGCCTTGAGGCGCAGCTCCGCCTCGTGCCGGCGGGCGTGGAGGCCTGCGATGCCGGCGGCATCCTCCAGGATGCGGCGCCGGGCCTGTGGCTTGGCCGAAATGATCTCGCTGATCTGGCCCTGGCGGACGAGGGCCGGCGACCGGGCGCCCGTGGCCGCGTCGGCGAACAGGATCTGCACGTCGCGGGCGCGGACTTCCTTGCCGTTGACCCGGTAGGTCGAGCCTTCCTCGCGCTCGATCTTGCGCGAGATTTCGAGAAGGTCCGTGTCGTTGAAGGCCGCGGGCGCGGTGCGCTCGCCGTTGTCGATGGTGAGCATCACCTCGGCCCAGTTGCGGGCCGGGCGGCCGCCGGAGCCGGAGAAGATGACATCGTCCATGCCCGTCGCGCGCATGTTCTTGTGGGAGTTCTCTCCCATGACCCAGCGCAGGGCCTCGACGAGGTTGGACTTGCCGCAGCCGTTCGGCCCGACGACGCCGGTCAGGCCGGGCTCGATGAGGAAGTCGGTGGGCTCGACGAAGGTCTTGAAGCCCGCAATGCGAAGGCGCGTCAGCTTCATGGACGCGCCTTTCCGTCCCGCCCCGCGGGGGGCAGGCGATGGAGCTTATTCTCCGAGAATCGGCTTGATGATCTTCTCAAGCTCATCGATCGACAGGCTTCCAGGATGGCGCTCACCATTGATGAAGAAAGTGGGCGTGGAGTCCACTTTGAACTGCTCCATAGCCCGGTTCTTCACCGCATTGACTGCGTCATATAGTTTCTGGTCCTTGAGGCAAGCGTCAAATTTTTCCTGTGAAAAACCTGCCTGTCGCATGAGCCCGCGCAGGGCGTCGAGCGGCTTGTCCACGAAGGCCCAGTTCCGCTGCTGCTCGAACAGCAGGTCCGTGATCGGGTAATACTTGTCGTTGCCGTCGTAGCGGGCGAGCATGAAACCCGCCGTGGCGAGGGGATCCAGGGGGAACTCGCGCAGGACGAAGCGGACCTTGCCGGTGTCGATGTAGCGCTTCTTCAGCTCCGGCCAGGTGGTCTTGTGGAAGTTCGCGCAGTGGGAGCAGGTCAGCGAGGCGTACTCGATGATCGTCACCTTGGCGTTGTCCGGCCCCAGGGCCACGTCCCCCAGGGGCCCCTGGACCGCCAGGTCCTGGGCGGCCACGTTCTGGGCGAAAGCCGGAAGGCTCGTGGCGAAATAGGCGGTCGCGGCTGCGGTTCCGAGAAGCTGAAGCGTCTGACGCCGGGTGATCATCGTGGGGAGGCTCCTGAAGAGATTTCGTCCTGCGGACGAATGACTTGCGGTAAAATGACTTGGCCTTCGTGGCAAGCGCCCGCCATCTCACGCTTTCGTGCGTGAACCGGAGCTGACGATGGCCTGGCCCAGCCGCTCGAGCGCCGCCTTCAGGGATTCCTCCCGGATGGGCTCGACGGCCCTGTCCACCTTCTCCCTCTCCGCGGAGGTGAGGGGGCGGGCGACGGGGCGCTTCTTCTCAACCCGCCGCACGGGCCCTTGTTTCAGCACCAGCTTGCCGATGCAGCGCCAGCCGTAATGGGTGTTCACCCGGTCGATGACCGTGGGGGCGAGGTGCTGCATCTCGAGCGCGAAGGCGCTCTCGACCCGGATCACGAGGGTGGCCGGATCCGGCCGCGCCTCCGGGTCGGCGTGGGGGGCCTTGCGCTTCCACTCGATCTTGAGCGGCTGGGTGAAGGCGGACAGGCGCTCGCCGACGATGTCCGGCCAGGCCATGATGATGTCGGACGTGGCGAAGCCCTGCGCCGCCAGGCTGGGGGACAGGCAGACGTCGAGAAACTCGGCGAGGGGGCGGGCCAAAGGCCTTGGGCGTCTCAATGTCGCCTCGGTCGTCTCATGTTGAATGTCCAAAAGCCGCGTTGGAATATTCCGTGTAGAACGCTATTCCAAATCCCATGTTAACGCCCGCCGCGAGCGCGACCAAGCCCGACCCGCAGGACCTTCTCGCCTGGTACGACCGCCACCGGCGCGACCTGCCGTGGCGCGCGAAGCCCGGCGTGACCGCCGACCCCTACCGGGTCTGGCTGTCCGAGATCATGCTGCAGCAGACCACCGTGACGGCGGTCCGTCCCTACTATCTGAACTTCCTTGAGCGATTCCCGACCGTCGAGGCTCTCGCCGAGGCGCCGGCCGATTCGGTGATGCAGGCCTGGGCCGGCCTCGGCTATTATTCCCGCGCCCGCAACCTCCATGCCTGCGCCAAGGCGGTCATGGACAAGCATGGCGGGCATTTTCCGGGCACCGAGGCCGAGCTCCTGAAGCTTCCGGGCATCGGCGCCTATACGGCGGCGGCGGTCGCGGCCATCGCGTTCGACGAGAAGGCGGCCGCGGTCGACGGCAACGTGGAGCGGGTGATGTCCCGCGTCTTCATGGTCGAGGAGCCGCTGCCCAAGGCCAAGCCCCTGATTCGGTCCCTCACGGAAGCGCTGGTGCCGGCGGACCGGCCGGGCGACTTCGCCCAGGCCGTGATGGATCTCGGCGCCACCATCTGCACGCCCAAGCGCCCGGCCTGCGCGCTCTGCCCCTGGATGGTGCCCTGCCGGGCCCGGGCGGAGGGCCTGCAGGAGGCCTTCCCGAAGAAGCAGAAGAAGGAGGTCGGGCCGCTGCGCAAGGGGGCGGCCTTCGTGGTGCTGCGCGCCGACGACACGATCCTGCTGCGCACCCGCCCGCCGCAGGGGCTCCTCGGCGGCATGGCGGAGCCGCCCACGAGCGAATGGATGCCCGACTATGAGCCATCCCGGGCCGTGCTCGACGCGCCCATCGAGGCGCGCTGGCAGCGGCTGCCGGGCATTGTCCGGCACGTCTTCACCCATTTCCCCCTCGAGTTGACCGTGATGTTCGCCAAGGTGTCCAAGGGCACGCCTGCCCCGGAGGACATGCGCTGGACCCCGCGCCTGCAACTGCACGAGGAGGCGCTGCCCGGCGCCATGAAGAAGGTGCTGGCGCACGCGCTGGGGGATATTCCGGCCGGGAAGACGAAGAGCGGGAAGCCGGCGAAGGGGGCGTGAGGCCGGGCTCTTCTTTCCGGTCATGACCGGCCCCGCCCCGGCCATCCTGCGGCCTTCCGCCTCTCTGACGCAGGCACGTCACCCGCCCACCAGGGCCTTCTGGTTCCGCTTGAACAGGCCCGCCAGCGCATTCGCCACCCGGGCCACGTTGGGGCGGCTGCGGCTGCGCCGGTGCATGACCAGGAACACGTCCTCGACCAGGTCGCCCTCCGGCTTCGTGATCTGGATCAGGTCCGGGTCCGAATCGCCGAGCCAGCACGGGAGGAAGGCGGCGCCGAGGCCCGCCTTGGCGGCCTGGTAGCGGATCGGCATGTCGCCGATCCGGGCCGCGATGGTGCGGCCCTGCGCGAACTCGGCCACATAGGCGGCCTGACGCGAGAGAGTCGGATCCTCCGGCGGCGCGATGACGGAAGCGGGGTTTTCCGTGCGGGCATACATGGCGAAGGCGATCTGCCCGATCTTGCGCGCCACGAGATCGTCCGTGCCCTCCGGCAGGTTGCGCATCCGCAGGCCGATATCGGCCTCGCCGGACGCGAGATCGAGCCGGCGCCGGGTCGGGAGATAGGCGATCTCCACGGGAGAAGCGGCTTCGTGCAGCTCCGCCGCATAGAGCGAGAGGAACAGCGTCACCGACGCGGTGGCCGTGACCCGCACTGGCGCGTCCGGGTCGGGCCTATAGGCGGCGGCGGTGCGCGATACCACGGCCGCCGCCTCGCCCATGGGGGCGGTGGCCTCGAGGACCGCCTGACCCGCTTCCGTCAGCTCGAGGTTGTTCGGGCCGCGCTGGAACAGGGAGAGGCCCAGCGTCTCCTCCAGCACCTTGACGCGCCGCGCGATCGTCGGCTGGCTCTGGCCCAGTGCCTTCGCGGCGCTGTTCATCGATCCATGAGCCACCACGGCGAGAAAGATCCGCAGGTCGTCCCAGGACGGTTCCGTGAAGGCGAGGCGGAAGGGATCGAGAGACGAAGAAGCCATGACAGGATGCTAAAGGGTTGAACCGGGTTCGGCATAGGGGAATGTTCCGGCGTGAGGACCAGCCCCTACCATCGCGACGCGGCGGTTCCCGCGCAGCCCGCCAGCAGCGCGCGGCACCACGTCAGTTTTGACGGGGAGCCCGTGGCGCCCTCGTGTGACCCATCCTCCTCCGTCATCACCGGCCCGGTGCCGGTGATCCCGATCGTTTCGAACGCTGCGCTCGCGCATCGGACGGACCCAGAGGGCCGCGTCAGCGAAAAGTGGACCCGGTTTTCACTAGCGTGGCCCTTCGGGTCGCTTGCGCGGCCCTCCGGGTCCGCCTCATCCGATGCGCCAATCAAGAGAGGGAGCCTCGGATGAATCCCAAAAGTGGTGTCCACTTTTCACGTCCGAGGCTCTCGTCCGGGTCGCATGGCCGAGACGAGCCCGGCCCTGACGTGGACCAGGGGGAGGAGGAGGTTACGGGCTCAGCGCGGCCTTCGGCTCGAGCCGGTCGAGGACCGGCGGGCGGGCGGGCGCCCGAGCCGGTTCGCGGTTCGTCCGCGCCTCGTCCTCCATGGCGCTCTGCCAGGGCAGGGCTCCGGCCGGCAGGTAGCGGCCCAGCGCATCGAGGACGAGCATGGCGGCCGTCACCACGGCCACGATCACGACGGCGACCGCGGAGGCCTGGCTCGCGAGGCCTGCCTCTTCGAGGTTGTAGAGCACCACCCCGATGGTCTCCGTTCCGGCCGACCAGAGCAGGGCCGAGACGGTGAGCTCGCTGAAGGCGAGCAGGAACGCCATCAGCCCGCCGGCGACCGCCGCGGGCAGCAGGGACGGGAGCACGATGCCGAAGAGCCGTTGCGCCAGGCGGGCGCCGTCGATGGCGGCGGCCTCCTCCTGCGCGACGTCGACCTGCACCATGCCGGCCAACACGGGCTTGAGCGCCACCGGGAGGAAGCGGGCGAGATAGGCGAACACGATGATCCACGGGGTCGCGTAGAGCGAGAACCCCAGGAGCGGCAGCGGCTTCAGGAACAGGAGAATGCACGCGATGGCGAGCACGATGCCCGGCAGCACGTAGGCGATCTCGAGCAGGGACACGGCCAGGAGGCGGGCCCGCCCCATCAGGCGGACCAGCCCGTAGGCGAGGGGCACCGCGAGCCCGGCGAGCAGGCCGGCTGCGCCGCCGGCATAGAGGAACGAGTTGGTGAAGGCGCGGATCGTCACGTCCTGACGGGCCAGCACCTCGACGAAGTTGTCGAGGGTGATCGTCGCAGGCGACAGCGCCATGCCGTAGGACGGCACGAGCGCGGAGGCCATAAGGGACAGGATCGGCAGGATCAGCGTGACGGCGAGGACGAGGCCGACGAAGATCTCCGGCGCGACGCGCCTGCGGCCGAGGCCCCAGAACGGCTTCAGGGGCGCATCGTCCTCGAGCTGCACGCCGTCCCGGCGCATCAGGACCTGGCTTGCGGCGACGCCGAGGATCGCGATGGCCGCGACGAGAAGGCCGAGCGCCGACACATCGCCGATCATGTCGGTGCCGAAGCTCGACAGCCGCCGGTAGATGAGGACGGGAAGCGTCAGATAGTTCACGGGCGCGCCGAGCAGCGCGGGAATGCCGAAATTGCCGATTCCCGCCACGAAGGCGAGCAGGGCCGCGCCGGCGAGATGGGGGCGCAGCAGCGGCATCACGTGGTCGGTGAGGATCCGGAACGGCCGCGCCCCGTCGATGCGGGCCGCTTCGACGACCGCCAGCGGAATGCGCTTCAGCCCGGCGCTCATCACCACGTAGACGAGGGGAGCATGGTGCAGGCCGAGCACCAGGATGATGCCGCCGCGTCCCATCATCGGATTGGCGCTGCCCGCCTCGGGCGCGAGGCCGAGGGTGTTCAGGATCGGCGAGGCCGGACCGGCGAGATGCAGGAAGGCGAGGGCGATCACCTGGGGCGAGATCATCACCGACAGGACGAACAGGAATGACGCGACGCGCCGCCGGCGGACGTCTGTGACGCCGAGGACGAGCGCCATCGCGGTGCCCAGCGGAACGGCCAGGAAACCCGACAGCAGCGCCGTTTCCAGCGAGGCCTGCGCGGCCCGCGCCGCCGACCGGCTCGACAGGGCCGCCAGCATGGCGTCGGGGTTGAGGACGCCCCCGGGAAGGAGCGCGGCCCACAGCAGCCGCAGGGCGGGCAGCACGTCGAAGGCGACGACGATCAAAGCGACAAGAGCGAGGAGGCCGAAACCTCCCCGCTCCAGGAACGACCTGCTTTGGGCGCGACGTCTCACTGTCCGAAGATGTCGGCGAAGGCCGCCTTGTTCTTGGTCTCGTCGGCGAGCGCCCTGGCGGCGTCGAAGCTCATGACCTTGATCTGCTCGCGGGCCGGATAGCCGGCCGGCAGCGCGACGGCCGGATGAGCCGCGATGTAGCCCTGCTTGAGCGCCAGGTCCTGGCCCTCCTTCGAGAGCAGGAAGTCCACGAAGGCGCGGGCGGCCTCCGGGTTCTTGGTGGTCTTGAGGATGGCGACGGGCTCGGACACGGCGGAGACGCCCTCCTTCGGGAACACGAACTCGATCGGTGCACCCTTGGCCTTCTCGCGGATCGGCATGTAGTCGACGATCACGCCGTAGAGCTTCTGGCCGCCGGCCACCTGCTTGAGCACGTCGCCGTTGCCGCCGCCCGCGACGGCGTCGTTGTCCTTGAGCGCCTCATAGTATTTCCAGCCGCCGTCCATGGTGCCGGTGAGGGTCGCGGCGTGGATGAGGGCCGCCCCCGAGGTGAGCGGGCTCGGCATGACGAGCTGGCCCTTGACCTCCGGCCGGGTGAGGTCCTGCCACGAGGTCGGCCTGAAGGCCGCCTTCGTGTTGTAGGCGATGCCCGTGGTGATCAGCTTGGTGGCGAACCAGAATTTCTGCGGGTCGTGCGTGCCCGCCGGATAGGCCGAGACGTCGGCCTTCTCGTGCGCCAGGAGGCGGTCCTCCTTCTTGAGGCCCTCCATGGTGACGCTGTCGGCGATGAGCAGCACGTCGGCCTGGGGCTGCCCGGCCTCGAATTCGGCGCTCAGCTTGGCGAGGATCTTCGGGGTGCCGTCGCGCACGAACGTGACGGTGACCCCCGGATTCCTGGCCTTGAACGCGTCGATGGTCTGCTGCGCGTCGGTGTTGGGCTGGCTCGTGTAGAGGACGAGGTTGCCGGAGAGCCCCTGGGCCTGCGCGACGGCGGGCACGAGGGCGGCAAGAAGGGACAGGAGAATGCGCTTGGTGGACACGGGACAGTCCTCTCGGTTGGCAAGGCCTGCCCCGCGCTAGCGGTATCAGATGACGCCTCTGTGACGAAAGGTTAGTGCGGGAAACGAAAAGGGCCAGCTTTGGGCTGGCCCTCTCGAAAAGTCCAAATCGCCGCAAAGGTCAAGCGGCCAATTCGGCGCGCACCTTCGCCCGGAACGTGTCGATCGACACGAGCTTGCCCTGCCGCTCCACGTGCCAGAAGGTCCAGCCGTTGCAGGAGGGGAAGCCTTGGGTCAGGGCGCCGATCTTGTGGATCGAGCCCACGATGGCGCCGAGCGCCACGGTCCCGTCGGCGCGCACCACCGCCTTGTGGCGGCGCCGCTCGTCCACCAGGGTCTCGCCCGGCTTCACATGGCCCGCCTCGACGAGCGACAGGAACGGCACGCGCACCTCGGTGCGCTTTTCGGGCGCAGCTGCGATCGATACGTCGGAGAGCGGCTCGACCCCGTCGATCCGGGCGCGCGCCGCCTTGGCGTAGGTCGGATCCCGCTCCAGGCCGATGAAGCTGCGGCCCAGCATCTTGGCGACCGCGCCCGTCGTGCCGGAGCCGAAGAAGGGATCGAGCACCACGTCGCCAGGATTGGACGAGGAGAGCAGGATCCGCGCGAGCAGGGCCTCGGGCTTCTGGGTCGGATGGACCTTGCGGCCCTGCGCATCCTTCAGGCGCTCGTCGCCCGTGCAGATGGGGATGAACCAGTCCGAGCGCATCTGCACGTCTTCGTTGCCGGCTTTCAGCGCATCGTAATGGAACGTATAGCCCTTCGAATCCGCGCTCTTCGAGGCCCAGATCATGGTCTCGTGCGCGTTGGTGAAGCGGCGGCCCTTGAAGTTCGGCATCGGGTTGGCCTTGCGCCACACGATGTCGTTGAGGATCCAGAAGTTCAGGTCCTGGAGCGCCGCGCCCACGCGGAAGATGTTGTGGTAGGAGCCGATGACCCAGAGTGTCGCGTTCTTCTTCATCACGCGGCGCACGGCGAGAAGCCAGGCGCGGGTGAACGCGTCGTAATCGGCAAAGCTCGCGAACTTGTCCCAGTCGTCGTCGACCGCGTCGACGAGGCTCTGGTCGGGGCGCGTCAGCGCCTGTTCGAGCTGGAGATTGTAAGGCGGATCCGCGAAGACCACGTCCACGCTCTCAGGGGGAAGCTTCTCGAGATTGGCGATGCAGTCGCCGAGAAGGATCTCATTGAGAGGAAGAGACGGCGGCAGAACGGAGAGGGGCGTTTGACGCCCCGTCCGAGGAGCCGGCGCAGACCGCCCGGTACGCGAGACATGGATCCGGGAGGCGGCGCCGGCAGCCCCGGTACGCAAGGTACCCATGGGTGATCACCGGTTACGCAACTGACACTCCGGATCATGATGGGATAGGGTAAAGAGGAGGTTTCCAAACCCGAGAAAATGCAAATATTTTGGATCGGCAAAACTTGCCTACATGCTGAAAAGATTGGGTTTTTCCGTTAATCAGCGTTAAGGGAGGTTACAGATCCAGTAACCCTTGGCGCAGGGGTGAAAAACTCATGCGGTGGAACGGGCAGGGACCCTCGCTGGCGATCACCGTGAGATGAGCCTTGGTGCTGTAGCCGGCATTGCTGGCAAACCCGTAGGCCGGGTAAGCCAGCCCGAGCCGCGCCATCATGCGGTCGCGGACCACCTTGGCCACGATGGACGCGGCCGCGATGGAGGCGATGCGCGAATCGCCCTTGACGACCGCTTCCGTGGCGCAGGGCAGGGCCGGCGGATCGTTGCCGTCGACGAAGGCCATGTCGGGCCGGCAGGGCAGCGCCGCGAGCGCCCGGCACATGGCGAGCAGCGAGGCCTGGCGAATGTTGATGCTGTCGATGTCCCGATGCGACACCGAGGCGATTCCCACGTGGGAGGTGGCGAGGATTTCGGTGAACAGCGCCTCGCGCCTTGCCGCCGTCAGGGCTTTCGAATCGGCCAGGCCCTGCGGCACGCGGTCGAGGTCGAGCACCACCGCGGCCGACACCACCGGGCCGGCCAGCGGCCCGCGCCCGACCTCGTCGAGACCGGCGATGCAGGTGAAGCCCTGCGCGCGGGCGGCGCGCTCGCGGTCGAGGCCGAGATCGGGGAGGCGGGAGGCGCGAATCGGTGCGGTCATGCACGGGATGAAAGCGGCAAGCGGGCCGCCTTGTCATCACCGGCGCGCAGACAGGAGAGTCGCACCACGCCGGCATTACCGCCCCCGTGACGACGGCCCGGATCCGGGAAGGCGCAGCGTTTCGACGCACCGGGATGGCCGGGACGAGCCCGGCCATGACGGGGCAGGTTCATCCGAGACGGCGCGCTAAAACAGGCTCAGCTGCCCGGTCTCCGCCGGCGGCACGGCGAACAGGTCCTTGCGGAGGCGCAGGTTCCGCTTGTTCAGGCCGAGCCGTTCGGCCGTGGTCTCGAAGCGCCGGCCGAGCATCCAGGCATAGGGGCCGATGCCGGACTGGCGGGTGCTCCAGGCGGCATCGTAATCCTTGCCGCCGCGCGCCTCCTGCAGCAGCGTGAAGACGTGCTTGAGCTTGTCCGGGTAATGCTCGGCCAGCCAGTCGCGCATCAGGTCCTTGAGGTCGTGCGGCAGGCGCAGGAGCACGTAGCCGGCCTCCTGGGCGCCGGCCTCGGCGCAGGCCTTCAGGATCGCCTCGATCTCGTGATCGTTGATCGCCGGGATGATGGGCGCCACCAGGACCGAGACCGGGATGCCGGCCTCGCTGAGCCTGCGGATGGTGTCGAGGCGCTTGGCCGGCGTGGCCGCACGGGGCTCCATGCGGCGGGCGAGCCTCGGGTCGAGGGTCGTGACCGAGATCGCCACCTTGACGAGCTGCCGCTCGGCCATCCGGCTCAGGATGTCGATGTCCCGGGTGACGAGGCCCGACTTCGTCACGATGCCGACGGGATGGTTCATCCGGTCCAGCACCTCGAGGATGGAGCGCGTGATGCGGAAGCGCCGCTCCACGGGCTGGTACGGGTCCGTGTTGGACCCGAGGGCGATCGTGGCCGGCTCGTATTTCGCGGCCCGCAGCTCCTTCTCCAGGAGCTCCGCCGCGTTGGGCTTGGCGAAGATCTTGATCTCGAAGTCGAGGCCCGAGGACAGGCCCTGGAAAGCATGGGTCGGCCGCGCGAAGCAATAGGCGCAGCCGTGCTCGCAGCCGCGATAGGGGTTGATCGACTTCTCGAACAGGATGTCGGGCGAATCGTTCCGGGTGACGATCGTGCGCGGCTTCTCGACGATCACCTCGGTCGGCAGGACGGGAAGCTCCTCGTCCATGTCCCAGCCGTCGTCGAAGGCCTCGCGCTGCGCCGGCTCGTAGCGGCCGGACGGGTTCGCGGACGCGCCTCGGCCCCGGCGCCGCTCCACCTCGACCCGGTAGGCCGGATCGTCCATGCGCCGCCTCGCCGCCGCGGCGGCATCGCGGGCGGGATCTTTGGCGCGAACGCTCATGGCGGCCTCGAACGAATCGGTCGGTGCGAATCTGTCGGTGGAGGCCCAAGCTTAAGAACAAAAAGTGAACAAACGCAAGTGCGCATCGGCAGAAATGTCCTAGCGACGGTGGAGGCCGGCGGGGCTATAGTCCTCGGATGATTACCGTTCTCGTCCGCGTGACCCATGGTCCCGAGGCTCTGGCCGCCACCTTGAGCGCCCTCGTTCCGGCCGTGGCCGCCGGGCTCGTCGGCGATGCCGTCATCCTGGCGGAGCGGCCGGACGACACCCTGGCGACGGTCGCCGACGCGGTCGGCGCCACCCTGGTGGTGGCGTCGAAAGGATCGTGGCGCGAGGGAGCGGCGGCGGCGCGGCGCGACTGGCTGCTCTGCCTCGACGACGGCGACATCCCGCAGGAGGGCTGGATCCGGGTGCTCGACCGGTTCGTGGTCCTGTCCCGGCCCGACCAGGGTCTGGCCCGGATGCGGCGTCAGCGCACGGGCCTGGCGAACGCGCTCCGAGGCCTGTTCGGGCGCTCGTCCGTGCGGGCGGGTGATCTGGTGCATCGCCGGGTGCTGGCGAACGAGGTTAGGGCGCGCATGCCCGTGCGTCTCGCCGCGACCGTCGAGCGCGATCCGGTGTTCGGCTGAGCCCCGTTCAGGCTTTCGGCGTTCCGCGCTTCAGATGCTCGTCGAGCCGCGGCATGATCTCGACGAAGTTGCAGGGGCGGTAGCGGTAGTCGAGCTGATGGGCCAGGATCCCGTCCCAGGCGTCCCTGCAGGCGCCGGGGGAGCCCGGCAGCACGAACACGAAGGTCGTGCCGGCAACGCCGGCCGTCGCCCGCGACTGGATCGTCGAGGTGCCGATCTTGTCGTAGGAGATGCGGTGGAAGACCGCCGAGAAACCGTCCATCCGCTTGTCGAGCAGGGGCTCGATCGCCTCCGGGGTCACGTCGCGGCCGGTAAAGCCCGTCGTGGTGATCACCACGTCGACCGCGGGATCGGCGACCCAGCCCCGAACCCTGCCGCGGATCGCCTCCACGTCGTCCGGCACGATGGCCCGGTCGGCGAGCCTGTGCCCGGCCTTCGTGAGCCGCTCGGCGAGCGTCGAGCCGGACCTGTCGTCCTCCGGCGAGCGCGTGTCGGAGACCGTCAGCACGGCGATGCGGAGAGGGAGGAAGGGAAGGTTTTCGTCGATGCCGGGCATGGGAGTCTCTGAAAGACGCGGGGTCTCATGTAGCGCAGAATGGCTCGAGCTTCCACA
>NZ_JAMXFI010000032.1:0-73675 GCF_025460875.1 Microvirga yunnanensis | reverse complement strand
TCCTGTCCTGAGGGGGGAGGAAACCTCTCCATTCTCAGGCCGGACACGTCCCGGCGTGACCTCTATGATCGTTCCAGACGCCGACAGAGCCGGCAGAGCCTACCGCGGCAGCGGTTTAGTCCTTTGAAACTCCTGAGACATTGTCTCGAGGGCAGCATTTCTCACGGAACCGGACGTCCCCAGGAAGCCGGGAGTTTCTTTGGGTGACCGAGCCCACGCCAAAACGCTGACGGGCTATTTCTTAGCCCAACTCTGTATTCTGCAACTTGGAGCGGGCTAGGGATCTCCTCGTACAATGGCATCAGGTTGCATTGAGTTTTGACACAGGCTCGATCCTGTTCGGACCTTAAGGTGTTACCGTTGAGCTGTCACTGACAGGAACCACCGGCGGCTTCGCGGTTCCCGGCAATTTCGGGTTGGCCGCAACCTAATCCTCCGCCGAACCGAAAGGCTCTCTTGGCTCATTCAGAAGTACTGACAGTGGTCCGCCTTGATGGCCTTCTCAGTCAGGAATCAGCCCGGGTCAACGATGCCGGTCGCCTCTGCAATCAGGTCTGAATCATGCACCTCGAACGTTTGTGCCGCATAGCGGCAGCCGAAGAGATGCACGTTGCCGGTCCCGGCGAGAAGTCTCAGGAAATCCTCGATCTCAGTCGGCTCGCCGTCCGCCGCCATTCGGGCGCGCAACCATTCCGCGTCATCCCTGTGCCTGCCGTCCACCGTGAGGGCGGCTGCTCCCTTGCTGGTCAGCGCCTTCACCGCCCAGAGCAGAAACAGCATGTCAACCGTCACACCGTTGCAGGCCTGCGTGTAGGCAAAGGTCAGCGGCGTGAGGATCTTGTCGTAGGCGTCGTCGCGCACGATGATGGCGAGGTGCTTCATGGTGAACTCTCCCATGGTTGCGGGTTCTTGTCTCTCCCGCGACACGTCCCGCCGCATGCAGACCGAAGCGGGACGTGGGATAACGGTCACGCGGCCTTCAGACCCGGCGCTGCGCTTCCTCCAGCCCGGGCCAGGAACGCCCGATTGACCGGGCTGTGGGGCTTCAGTGCCAGGCGCTCATGGGCCAGGGCTTCCGCCAGATCGGTGAGCCCACCGCGGATGGCCGCCTCGGTCAACGTCCAGTCGATGATGTCCCGTTGCGCATGGCTGCCGCCGAAGCTGTTGGCGATGTAGCGGACGCCGTAGAGGTGGTCGGCCGCGGCTTGGTAATCCCTACGCCAGAACGCTGCAAAGCCTTCGATCAGAGGCACACCCGTGCGCCGTCCCCACTCGGCCGCGTCCGACCCGTCCGCGTGGTTCTCCCGGTAGGTCCGCACGATGCGCTCGACCTCATCCTCCCGGCCGGTGCCGAGATAGGCCATTACGGCGTGCCAGTCGTTGAACGGATAGGTGCGGCCGTCGGCGTGGTTGTCCCAGGCCGCTGCCAGTTCCCGCGCGCGCTCGCCCACGTCATAGCCGGAGAGATGCAGGCGCCACAGCAGCGCGGAGGCATCGACCATGTCGAGCGCCAGGATGCTGCGGCTCTCGCGGATCGGCCCATCGTAGAGCGCGAACACCTCGTCGACCTGCCCGAGCTCCAGGTGATAGAGCGAGCGGTGCCACCAGTTGTGGACCTTGAAGAAGTTGTCGTCCCCGGACCAGTGCGGCTCACGGGCGATCATCCAGCCGATGCCGTCCTCGGCGCGGCCCTGCATCTCCATCACGTGGGCCACCGCATGGTGGGCCCAGCAGTCGAGCGGTTGCAGGTCGACGGCGCGCCTGCCCAACTCCTCCGCCCGGGCGTAGTCACCGGCCTCCTCCAGCCCGAAGGCCTGCATGCCGAGCAGGATCGAGTAGCCCGGCATCTCCGGCGACCATTTCGGCAGGACGCGGGCCACGCGGTCGCGCAGGCTCCGCGCACTCGCGCGGAAGAAATCCATGAGATGGCCGGACTGGAGTGCCACCAGGTCGTGCGGATAGCGGGCGTTGTGGTAGTCGAGCATGGTGGCGGCGGCGGTCCAGTTCCCCTCGACCAGCAGGTCCAACGCGGCGACGTGGGAGGCCTCCCGGTCGGAGAGGCGCAGCGTCCTGGCCTTGCGGAGAATGGCCTTCGCCTCACCGGTGGCGTCCGGCTCGGTTGCCAGGGCAAACAGGTGAGCCTTCAGAATGCGCGCCATGGCGAAGTCGGGAGCAGCCTTGATGGCCTTGTCCAACAATGCCACCGGATCGCTGCGATAGAGGTTGAACGCCTCGACAGCCTCGTCGAAGAGCGTCACGGCCTCGACGGTTGCGCCTGTGAGCGGATTGCCCTGCTTGTCCATCATCATGTCGGATCTCTCCTCGTTGTGGCCCACCGCAGGATGTCTGTTCCGGCAGAGGGCCCCGGCCAGCGGCGTTGCTTTCGACTTCGTAGCCCGGGTGCTACATTAGGCGCGCCGACAGGCGGGTGATATGAGCGAGGCGCCGGTTCGCTTTGCCGATCCGCCGGATCTGCATGGGGGCGTGATGGATGCCATCCTGGACATGTTCCGCACCATGCGGCTCACGGGCGGCCTCTTTCTCGAGGCCGCTTTCAGCGCGCCATGGTGTGTGACGGCCAAGGTGGGGCCCGAGGACTGCGCCCCGTTCACCCCCGAGCCGCGCCAGATCATCGCCTATCATTACGTGACCGCCGGGCACCTGCTGCTCAAGGTCAACGGGCAGAAACCGATCCCGGTCGAGGGCGGCGAGATCGTCGTCCTGCCGCGCAACGATGACCATGTGATCGGCAGTTCCCTGACGGTCCGCCCGATCTCGGCCGAACGCCTGATCCAGCCGAGCCCGGATGGTGGCCTGGCGCGCATCGTTCACGGAGGGGGCGGAGAGCGGACGCACATCTACTGTGGCTTCCTGGGCAATGACATGCCGCACAGCACGCTCATTGCGATGCTGCCGAGCGTCCTCAAACTCAACGTTGCTGATGGCGCATCCGTAAACTGGATCGAAAGCTCCTTCCGGTTCGCCGCGCAGGAGCTTGCCGCAGGCCATGTCAATTCACCCGCGATCCTCGCCAAACTTGCCGAACTTCTGTTCATGGAGGCGGTGCGCCGGTACTTCGCCTCGCAGCCGCCCGGCCGCAATGCCTGGGCGGCGGGAATAGAGGATCCCATCATCGGGCATGCCCTGGGCCTCCTGCATGGCCAGATGAGCCGACATTGGACCACGGAGGATCTGGCCCGTGAGATCGGCCTGTCCCGCTCGGCTTTTGCAGAGCGCTTCACCCGGATCATTGGCCAACCGCCCATGCGCTATCTTGCCCAGCAGAGGCTGGTGCAGGCCTCCATGCTGCTGAAGGAAACCTCCGACACCGTGGCGCGCATCGCCTACGCGGTGGGCTACGAGTCCGAGGCCGCTTTCAACCGGGCCTTCCGCCGGGAGTATGGCGTCCCGCCCGCAGCTTGGCGTCGCTGATCCCGCCGGATGATTGTCTTAGGGCTGGGCCTGGAACGGTGCTATGATACGCCACGGGCGAGGAGGTGGCGTCATGGCTGCCGGTGCTCCTAATTCTGACGGGCTCCTGGTCCGTTTCCATTAGCCACACAGTATTCCTGGACGGCCTCTTCCCCTTTGAGGGAGGCCAAGATGGGACGTCGAAACGACCTGTGGGCAGTCCGGATCAGGCGCCACGGCCATGCTCGTCGTACGGGATCCGGCACCCTGAAGTGGGCAGCCGCAGCGCTTGCCTTTGGCCTTGTCGTGGCGAGCGTTGCCGTGTCAGACGCGTCTGCCCAGGCGACGCTCCGCAGCGTGAAGCAGAAGGGCTTCCTGACCTGCGGCGCCAACAATGGCCTGGCGGGCTTCGGCCTGCCCGACGCGCAGGGCAACTGGACCGGGCTCGACGTCGATTTCTGCCGCGCCATCGCCGCGGCCATCTTCGACGACCCGACCAAGGTCCGCTTCATTCCGCTCGCCGCCAAGGACCGCTTCACGGCCCTCCAGTCCGGCGAGGTGGACGTGCTGTCCCGCAACTCGACCGCGACCATGTCGCGCGACACGCAGCTCGGCCTCGACTTCCCGGCCGTCACCTACTTCGATGGTCAAGGCTTCATGGTCCGCAAGGCGCTCGGCGTGTCCTCGGCTAAGGAGATGAACGGCGCCTCGATCTGCACCCAGCAGGGCACCACCACCGAGCTCAACCTCGCCGACTACTTCCGTGCCAACAACATGAAGTACGAAGTGGTGGCGTTCGCGACCTCGGACGAGACGTTCAAGGCCTATGACGCCGGCCGCTGCGACGCCTACACGACGGATGCCTCCGGCCTTTACGCCGAGCGCCTGCGCGCCTCGGCCCCGGACGACCATATCGTCCTGCCCGAGATCATCTCGAAGGAGCCGCTCGGCCCGGCCGTCCGCCACGGCGACAACCAGTGGGCCGACATCGTCCGCTGGACCCACAACGCCATGCTGGATGCCGAGGAGCTTGGTGTGACCAAGGCCAATGTGGACCAGATGAAGACCTCCGAGAACCCGGAGATCAAGCGTCTTCTCGGCACGGAAGGCAAGTTCGGTGAGGCCGTCGGCCTGACCAACGACTGGGCCGTGCGCATCATCAGGCACGTGGGCAACTACGGTGAGAGCTTTGACCGGAACGTCGGCGAGGGCTCGCGCCTGAAGATCATGCGCGGTCAGAACGCCCTATGGAGCAAGGGAGGCCTCCAGTATGGCATCCCGGTCCGTTGAGGATACTCAAGAGCGGCCGATTACGGTTTACACCCCGTCCCCGGAGGCATCAGGCGCCGTGGCACGCGGCTCGGACATTCCCCCGCCTGGAGCGGCGGCAAGCAGGGGAGAGAGCCCAATGAATACCGAAAGTCGCGTCAGGTTCCTGCGGGTTGCGCTCATCGTCGTTGGTCTCGTCTGCCTCGTGGGGTTCTACCCGCTCACGATTTTCTGGCCGACAGGGTGGGCATGGCATCACACCGGACAATCCCCTTACCTGCAAATGATCGTCGGGATCTATGCGACGCTGGGAGTCTTTCTCCTCGCTGCGTCGCGAGACCCGCTCGCAAACCGGAGCCTGATCTGGTTCACCGTCTGGTCGAGCGTCGTGCACGGTGGAATCATGACCGCGCAAGCGATCGCGTACCCCGAACACCGTGGACACCTCTTGGGCGATGCCCCCGCGCTCCTGATCGTCACCGCCGTCCTGGCGGTCCTCATGCCGCGGCGCAGCACGGTGACCGGTTGAAGTTGCGGATAGCGCGGAACGGCAGGAGCGCTGCATTGCATGACGTCCCGCCATCGGGATCCGAGACTTCAATCCTGGTCTGCGGAGTGCCCTTCGGAGGCTGATACGCGGGCGAGTTCCTTGCGGACCACCTGGGCTGTCTTGGGGCCGATCCCGGGGAGTCGTTCGAGCCGATCTGCAACCGCCCGAAGTTGGTTAAGGGTCGTGATGCCGTCGTCCTCCAAGCTTTTCCAGACGATGAGAGGGAGACGGAGACCTCTGATCGGCCCTTCCCAACGCTCTTCAAAGTGATTGGGCATCTCATCGCTCCCAAGCTTGACCGTCTCGTCTTGGCACGGAGTGCAGATCCTGGGCCTCGGGCGAGCACTGACCAGCATAGGCTAATCTATGTTAAGTTTGAGACGGTATGCGGGGACACGCTCGGCCGTGCCGTCGTCTCCTGTCGTCTCTTGACCCGCTTCCTTGACGGCACCCGATCTTAGGTCGGGTCCTTGGAGGTATCGAGTTCCGGATGGATGCGGACCAGCCTCTCCCGCTCGATGGCCAGATTGTTCCAGGTCCGGGCCATCTCCAGAAGCTGATTGCGC
The DNA here is from genome assembly GCF_025460875.1 of Microvirga yunnanensis. Classification (NCBI taxonomy): domain Bacteria; kingdom Pseudomonadati; phylum Pseudomonadota; class Alphaproteobacteria; order Hyphomicrobiales; family Methylobacteriaceae; genus Microvirga; species Microvirga yunnanensis. The sequence goes on along the minus strand of NZ_JAMXFI010000032.1, from coordinate 67,879 downwards.
TGCTCCCCCTCGGGCACCTGCTTCGCAAGGCCCCGGCACTCCTCGGCGTGCTTCCTGTATTCCGATGCGGTTTTCATGGCCTGCCTTGTGGATCGCGGCGGCCCAACGGCAATAGCCTCCTGTCCTGATCAAGAAACTCCCCCACTGCATAATGGGTTCGGAAATTCGCAGCCTCGCTTGGACTTATGAGCCGCACGGGCGCATAGTGCACCATCACCAGCCGATCCGATCCCGTAGGCGCCGGTGACCGAGAGATAAGTGCGCTCCCGCCTGCACAGCCGAGGAGCGCCGCCATGAACGACCTTCAGCATCAACAAGAATACCTGATCCTGGCAGATCGACACCTAGCCGAAGGCGAGGAACGGGTGGCCGGCCTGACGGCCTACATCGACCGGTTGGCGAGGCAGGGCGCCGATACGACCTCGGCCGAGAACCTACTGACGGTCGTCGAGCAGACCCTTGTCCAATGGGAGGGGGATCGCTCGATCACCCTGGATGCCATCGCGAGGCGGGAGCAGCCCAGCCGCTGATCCGGGGCTGGAAGCAACCATCGCCGACAGCTCTGTCAGGATCCGGCGCGACCGCTCGGTCGCCTCCAGGGAGCGGCGGATCTGCTCGTGGTCCGACGCCCGCCGCACGCGTTGAGCCGCCAGATAGTCACGCAATGATTGCAGATTGGGCGAAATGGGGTCGGTCCAAGTCATGGCAGCCACCCATCAAGGGCGATCCGGGTTCCTTCTCTCAAAACGCAACGCGCGTTCCCTGTTCCAGTCCCGTCGGAAACCCGCGCCGTCGTACTCCGGCTCTTCAAGCCTCTTTGGCACCATCGATGGCTCGGACCATGGCTCCCACGGCGGCCTCCCGTTCCAGGCCGCTCTCGCGCATCAGGGTCCGCCACGTGAAGAAATTGAGGGCCACTCGCAAGACCGCATTCTGGGTGTTGCTGAACCCGGCGCCGAGTACCTCTCCATAGGCCGCCATGAACGGACCGTACCGCAGCGCGACAATCTCCTTCGTCAATGGGTGGTATTCGGCATCACGCAGCACGCAGGCGGCCAGATCAGCATTGCGTTCGTACCAGCCATAGATGGCGCGAAGGCCGATCCGGAGACGCTCGCGCGGATCCTCGATCGTGCGCCAGGCCGCGGCGTCGGGGAGGGGATCGCGCTCCAGTGAGAGCCCTGAGCAGGCGAGGTAGAGGCTCCGTTCATCGGGAAAATGGGCGTAGAGCGTGTGCCGCTGGACGCCGGCCCGCTCAGCGATCATGCTGAGCGAGGTGAGCGCCGGACCGATGCTGCCGTGCAGGTCCACAGCCGCCTCGACGATCCTCTGCCGGGTCTCCGCCTGTTGTTCCGCACGTTTCCTGAGGGTGTATGTCCGGGTCATGTGTGTTTCGGCACACGGCGCTGGGTCGCCATATTGACGATCAGCCATTTCACTGCACATCATCGTACGTTCAAATGTGACTGCTGTCCACCGTCGCCCAGTTCGGCCGGTGGCGACCACCAAGATGATCGTGTGGAGAAAGTCATGGGACCCACCATCAGCGAAATCGCCAACGGCATCTATCGGATCTCCGTGTTCGTGCCGGACATCGCCCCGCCTGCCGGCTTCACCTTCAACCATTTCCTGGTCCTTGGTAACGAACCGCTCCTGTTCCACACAGGCCTACGGAAGATGTTCCCGCTCGTGTCCGAAGCGGTGTCGCGGATCATGCCGGTCAGCGATCTTCGCTGGATCACGTTCGGCCATTACGAGGCCGACGAATGCGGCGCCATGAATGAGTGGCTGGCCATGGCCCCGGACGCTCAGGTCGCCCATGGCTACACCGGTTGCATGGTGTCGCTGAACGACATGTCGGATCGGCCGCCGCGGGTGCTGGCGAACGACGAGATCATCGAGTTGGGCGGAGGCAAGAGGATCCGTTACCTCGACACCCCACACACGCCGCACGGGTGGGATGCCGGCGTGATTTACGAGGAGTCAACCCAAACCCTGCTGTGCGGCGACCTCTTCACCCAGCTCGGCAATGGCCCGGCGCTGACCGAGGGCGACATTGTCGGCCCGGCGATCGCCGCCGAGGATCTGTTCCAGTACTCCAGCCTGAGCCCCGACATGGGAACGACGATCCGTGCTCTTGCAAGGCTATCGCCACGCACGCTGGCACTGATGCATGGCCCATCCTTCTCGGGCGACGGCCGAGCTGCCCTGTCTGCACTGGCCGACGAATACGACCGCCGCACGTCAAATCGCAGGCAGGCCATCGCTCAAGCCACGGCCGTCTAGGGCAAAGCTGGCGGCAGTACACGACCGTGCCGCACGGCCTCGCCCTGAAACTCTTTGGTTAAGCATGTGGGGCATGGAGATTCTCCTGCTTCATGAGGGGCTCTTCATTTTTCGAAGCAAGTCCAAGCTCGGGATGCCAGTGCTAGCGATCGGGGGCGAGAAATCGTTTGGCCCGACGATGGCGACCGTGATGCACTTTGCCGCCAGTGACGTGACCGAAGGGGTCATTCCCGACTCAGGCCATTGGATCATGGAAGAGAACCCAACGGCGACGAGTGCGATGGTCCGCTCCTCCCTGTCATCCAACTGAACGACAACCTGTTGCTGTCATCCGATCGCGCCAACGGGTGACCACGGGACGGAAGGTTGAATTCTGATCGGAGCCTTCCGACCCAGCCTTGTTGACCTGTAAAAGGCCAAATGAACCTTGTCTCAAGCCACCATCCTGAGACCGGCGGCCAGCCGCTCATCCGGTCACGTCTGTCTCCGGCCGGTCCTTCCCCAGAGAGATCTCGTCGTGCCAGTCCCCGGCTTCGTCCTGGTACTCGATGTCTTCAGTCGCACCCGGCAGCCTCTGTCCAGCGGCCGCCCGCTCCGCAGCCTCGCGGGCCTCGTCATGGGCGGCATAGCGCTCCGAGAACACGTCTCCGACCTTGTAGGCCCATCCGCCCTCGTGTTCGACAATCCTGTAGTGAACATCGGCCATAACCATTCTCCATTGAGCCCCGTTGAAGCGGCGAGGAGAGGCGGTTGCACGCTCAGGTCCTGCGGCCCTCTGGACTCCAGACAAACACCTCTTCACCATGCTCATCGACCACCCGCAGGGCGTCCGGCTTTTGCGGCAGGTCCAAGGTCCCGAAGAGCGACCGGGCTCTTACCTTCGCATCCTCCAACTCGGTGGTGTCATGTTCAACCCGGCCGAGAGTGGCATGGGCCTGGTCCGTGTCCCGGACCCGAAAGAACTCGATGATAAACATTGCAGATGCACCACCTTGGCGGAGGAGTCGATAAGCCGTCCATGCCGCCTTTTCCTCGGAGACGATCTGATATCCACGTTGACCTTCCCAGCGGCGCGGCGACGTGGGATGCTACCAGAGTAGCCGGAGTGTTCCTGGAACCGGGAACTCATGGGCTGCGCAACTCCGCATCCGGGAGAGCCGCCCCATCAGCATCGTTTCGCGCGAGGAGCGCCTGCAAGACCGCCAGAGTGGCTTCGTCCGCGGCTGCGGCCGCAAGCTCAAAGACCGCAATGGCATACTCCTCCGCATCATGGGCGCGGACTTCCATCAGATGAGGCTTGTGGCGTTCCGTCCAAAGATCCTTGCCTGCATCGGAGCCCGCCTTTTTCTCTGCGAGCCACGTCTTGACCCTGACATTGGCCGCTTCAACGATCACACGGTTGTCGTAGATGCGCTGCTCGACCCGATCGAGTTGGCTTTTAAGGATCTCCTGAGATTGGTTGAAGGTCGCTGTGCCGTTCGATTTCAGCGCCTCAAGGCGGCGGTCCATGCCGTGAAGTTTGATCCGTAGCTCGTCGCATAAACGGCCCATCCGCTCACTCATGCGCGTCTCCTGTAAGATCATGCCGTGATGGTCATGGCAGGAGTGAGTTGGGACCAGCTTTCGACTGCCACTCCTGGCTGAACTGACTGACCATCCCCGTGCTGAAGACCTTGGCCCCTGGCCCGGCGGCCTGGGCTTCCGTCACGGCGGCGTTGATGGCCAAAAGGCGGGATTCATAGTCCCCATGATGTTTGCCATTGACCCGGATGCGCCAGGCACCGTGATGTCGGACGACGTAAAACTCGGTTGCCATCAACTTCTCTCCATCGATTGTCAGTCCGGACCGGAAGGCGCCGACATCTCATCCGGATCCGACAGGGGGCAGAACGACAGGGGGCAGAACGGCTTGCCTGCCCTTCAGCCTTCCCAAAGCTGCTTATCCAGGGCCCAGAACTCGACATCTCTGGCGGCCTGCTCGTGGGAGAGGCCGTAGCTCTCTTCAACCTTTTCGGTGAGCTCCGACGTGGTTCGGATCCCCATCACCTCGACCATCGTGAACCGATCCCATCTCGCCTGCATCATCGGCAGCGCGTGAAGCGTCAGTCCCGGACCGTCGCGGGCTTGATAATGCTGAAGATCAAACATGAAGCGGCTGTTCAAACACATGGGGAACCTCCGCAATCGCTCTCGGATATCAGCCTTGGCCAATTGCAAAGGTCGCATAATCAAAGATCTATCTCAATTCTATATGGGGGAGATGGGCTCGTTTGCATCGGATCCCACAAATAAATTACAAATAAATCCGATTTAAGTATCTAAATTTTACACGCGGTATTATCCTGTATGTCATCAGGTTCTATAAGAACTAAGACTACTAACTTATTAGGAGCGCTAGATTTCTAGGTGAGGAACAGAAAGATGTTCGGTCAAGCCGACACCTCGGTTCCGATTGTCGTGCGCGACTGGTCCTGGTGAAAGATCAACAGGATCGCCGGCTTCACCCAAGTACAGGAAAGGATCCTGTCATGAGAACGCATCGCTACGCTGCCGGTCAGCACGTCAGCTACGCCGAGGATGCTTCGCCCGCCGGGGTCTGGCTCGGTGGTTATGAGATTGTTGCCTTGCTGCCCGCCGGCAACCGGGAGCCCCAGTACCAGATCCGAAGCGACGATCAGACCTATGACCAGGTTGTCTGGGAGTCCCAGTTGCGAGAGGAGTTCGGCAGGCGGACCATGCGCTTGAACGAGCTTGCCATGCAAGCGACGACGATCCTGGCATCACCACTCCGGCGTGCCCGCTATCCAAAAAGGCCAAGCCGGCATGAGGATCTCACAAGGTGGGATGATGAGGGTGGTGCACCCCGATCAGGCCACCGCTTCAGTGAGCCACTTCCAGCGCGGCTCAAGGCAGAAACAACTCTCTACTATTTCAACATCCGGGCAGAGAGTCGCCTCATCGAAGACCCCGAAGGAAACAGGTACCCTGACCTTCAGGCGGCGCGGGATGTTGCTAGGGTCATGGCCCATGACATGATTGCGGAAGGCGATCAGAAGGGCGAAGACCGGCGACGCTGGCACATCGAAATTACCGGCAGAGCCAATCAACCGGTTCTGACGGTCGCGTTCGCGCACGTCCTCGGCCCTACAGCCGCCGGCTAGAGCGTCGTACGGAAAAGCGTGTCCACTTTCCCGTACACTGCGCTAAGATGTTATTTCCCAAGTTCGGGTTTTGGCGATGAGGCGACGCGACTTCATCAACTTGATCGGCGTAGTGGCAGTTGTGGGTCCGCGCGCCGCTCGCGCCCAGCACAAGGGGAAGCTGCCCCTTGTCGGTGTGTTGAGTCCTGGAGCGACCGATACGCCAGGGGCCCTTGGATTTTACCACGGCATGCGGGAGCTCGGATACGTCGAGGGTTCCAACATAACAATCGAACGTCGCTACGGGGATTGGAAACCGGATCAATTCGAAAAACTCGCGGCTGATCTGGTTCGGCTGAAGGTGGATGTCATTCTCGTGGTGAGTACATCACCAGCTCGCGCGGTGAAACAAGCAACCAGCATGATTCCGATCGTCGTGGGCGGCATGGCCGATCCTGTCGGCGATGAATTGATCGCCAGCCTGTCTCGGCCAGCAGGAAACATCACGGGAACTACATTTCTTGGCCCGGAACTGCTTGCCAAGCGCTTCGAACTGGTCAAGGGCATCATCTCTGGTATCTCCCGCGTTGCTGCGCTTTGGCACCCCGCCGCCTACGGGAAACGCACAATGGACGGCTTGGTGAAGGAGACCGAGACTGCAGCCCAGGCACAAAAGTTGCAGCTTCAGCTGGTACCTGCATTGGGCCCGAGCGATCTGGATGGTGCCTTTGACGCGATGACTCGAGAACGCGCCGATGCTGTCATTCTATTGCCGAGCCCGATGTTGTTCGTCGAGCACAAGCGCATCGTGGAGTTGGCCGCACAGAACCGCCTCCCGGCCATGTACGCTGCAAGGGAGTTCGTGGACGATGGAGGTCTGATGTCCTACGGGGCGAGCCAGCCAGAACTGTTCCGACGCGCAGCGATGCTTGTGGACAAGATCCTCAAGGGTGCCAATCCAGCCGATCTTCCGGTCGAGCAACCGTCGAGGCTGGAGTTTGTCGTCAACTTGAGAACGGCGAAAGAACTGGGGCTGACAATTCCTCCCGAATTCCTATTGCTGGCTAACGAGGTCATTGAGTAGCAGCCCGACGTCCCTTGGTGGCCCATGATGCCATCTCGGATGCACTCCAGGGCTCGAGCAAAGCAGCGTCGTCGTGCAGGGGCCAGAAGCCGCACCGCCTTCGCACTCAGGGAGAGGCTCGACGCGAGCAACTACGAAAGAATCGGCCGAAAAGGCGGATCAATGACCTCTTACCCTCCTCCCTGGGCAGAGGCGGGAACCGAGCGGGTCTGACAAACCGTCCGATGCCCTAATTGTCCTCGTCTCCTCGTCACAGCGTCCACCCAGAGCTTCCGCAATGCCTCCGTCTGTTCCGAGCTGAGTGGAAAGACGAGCCTGGAGCCACTCTCCAACTGGATCACGAACTCGGGGTCGCCGCTACCGAGTACCGTGTGGCCAGGAAGTGCCCGAGTTTCTTTCCTTATCGGGTGTCGCTACACGGTTTAGCCCTTATCTATGAATGCGCGTCGCATAGGGTCGAAGTCTTCGAACCGCATGAGTCGGGTAGCACCAGCGGTCCTGAGCCGATCAATGGTCCGAACAACGTTCGGCGAGCTTCAGGGACGCCGACATCGCCTAGCGCCGCCACACGTTGCCGATATGGAGTTGGAGGCCACGGCTCATGTAAGCGAACTCGGCTTCAGTCAACCATGGCCGCAGACACTGCAAGCCCGTGCGAGGCGGAGGCGAGGGCTCCAAGGACATCGGGCGGATAAACTCGGCCCCACAAACTACACAACGGCACGGCATAGGCTGGCCATCATCCGAGGTGAGATCCATGTGCCAGTCCGTGAACAGTTCGGCTTTAGCGCCGGAATACCGGTTGATATCGTCGGCGACGTCGCAGATCACATGGCCGTTTTCGCAGGTGACAGTCTCGCCCTTGTACGCGATCATGGGTTTGGCTTTCGCTGAAACAACGAGATTATCACAAATCTGTAAGACAAGCGCGAAGAATCGAAACACGAACGAGAGTCGCAGTCGAAAAAGTTTCAGTGAATTGCCCTGAAGGCGAAATGCTTCTTTGAGGATCAGAGCCTGGCCGCTTGTAGCCAGATCTCAAAGGTGAAAGCTATATTACTGTCCATGGTGGGCCTCGCCTCGCTGCGAGTGTTCTCAACCTCATCGCGGGCATATTCCATCTCATGGAGGAGCGTCCCGATCTCGCGGCGCGACCCCTCAATAGGCTTCATGACCTTGCATCAAGACGAGCGGCTCGGGGGTTACGGCGTAAGTCGGATTTTCCTCACAGAGGAGGAAGGGTTGCCGCGCGAACAGTGGTTCCGGCTCAGAGCCCCTGGCGCGGATGCCCGAAGGAGTCGGCGAAGAATTGGTCGCGTTTGCGATGGGACTGCCTCCGACCGTAGAATCAAGGACCACAGCTTTCACTTCCCTGTCAGCCAAAAGGAACTCATCTGGGTAGTTTCCGGCACGGTCGAGCAGGAGAAGCGCATCCTGGGTCCGGGCGACAGCGTCTTCATGCCTCCAAAGGTTGTGCACGCCACCTTCAATGTCGAAGCCGAGGACGCGAGGGGCGTCGCCATTCTCCGACCCTGTGTCGGCGACATGGGGGTGGAGCAGGTCGACCTGTCGGGTGAGGCGCCCTGGAACGGGTTGAGGACCCGCACAACCAAGAACTTCCGCATTCCGTAAATGGCCTACCGCGAAATTACACCTACGAACCGTCAGGGCTTCAGCGCAGGAGATGGTGGGCTCGAAATATCTCCCAATGGGACGAGGCGGACCTTATCCGGATTTCCGCAATGGCGGCGCGGGCGGACGACGGGCATAGACCTCCTGTGTCGACCGGCTTCGGTTGCCAACTCGCCTATTCGTGCAACACAGCCGCCCACGATATCCGACGAACGAGCGGACCGGGCATTTGGACCTTACCTAGACACGGCGAACCTCATCGAGATGCGCTGGCGCGCCAGCAACAATACGACCCGCATCTGAGATCGGCCGAAACATGCGGCGGTACTGACCCGCGGTCAGCCCGGTGCTGCGCTTGAAGAGCTTTCGGAAGAACGCCGGGTTCTCATATCCGACAATCGGGGCAATTTCATCGGATGACCTGTCGCTGGTTTCGAGAAGTCGCTTTGCCTCCTCGATCCGAAGGTTCTGCACATAGCTGATGACCGTCGATCCGGTCGCACTCGTGAAGCGGCGCTTGAGACTGCGCTCAGGAACTCCGCACGCCGCCACGGCGGCGGTAACCGCATGCGGCTCGCGGAAATGCCGGCGCAGCCAATCCTCAGCTTCTCGAACAACCGAGTCGGCGTGCGGCTGACGCCTGACAAGGCTCGCATACGGCAATTGACCCTCGCCGTGCCACTGCAGCAGATACACCTTGGCAGTGTGCAAAGCTTCGCCTGGGCTGCAGTGACGCGAAATGATGTGGATCGCCAGGTCATGCCAAGAGGTTGCCCCGCCCGCGGTGACAATCTGCCCGCGCTGATCCGCAAACACGATACTGGGCTCAGGAATGAAATGCACATCCGGAAAACTGCGCCGGAAGAGGTCCGCATAACCCCAGTGACACGTCGCCGACTTGCCATTGAGCAGGCCGGCTGCCGCCAGGAGGATGGCACCTGAGCACGCTGAGTAGATCGTACAGCCGGCGTGATACTGTTCGCGGAGCCATTCTTTCACCCTCGTGTAGCGCTGCTTCAGGTCGTCATCCGGCGCCAGCCAAAGCTCCGGGACAACGATCACATCCGCGCTGAATCGCTCGTCCATGGTCAACTCCGGGTTCACCGGAATGCCATTCCCACATTGAAAGGGAGCACGTGAGAGCGAGATAATTCTCGGCCGGATCAGCCGGCGGCCTGGCTCATCCCCGACGAACTCTCGCCAGAGCGTACCCGTCGAGGCGAAGACATCGACCAGACCGTAAATCGCAGATCCGGCCGATTCCGGCAGCGCGACAATCAGAGTCTCGACCGTTTTCACCTCGGCTTCGGCCATTCCCGGTTCCAATCGTGGCACAAAAGGACCGCTTTTGACGAAACTCGACCTGATGCCCGCGAATGTCCAGTCCTAAGATCTCCTCATCCGCGATCCCTTGCAATCGAACACCGGATCCGCCGACCAACCTTAGGAGACAGGATATGTCAGTTTATCTCATCGCAGACATCAAGGTGACCGATGATCAATGGGTGCCCGCTTACGCCGCTTCAGTGCATGAACTCGTGCACGAGCACGGTGGCAAGTACTTGGCGCGCAGCGCCAACGTGAAAACGCTTGAGGGCAAGCCACTGGACACCACCTTCATTGCGCTTCTCGAGTTTCCATCGGCGGACGCGGTTAAGGCCTTCGCCACTGATTCCAGATACGCCCCCTTCGCCGCGGCTCGCCAGCATGGCAGTGAAAGCCGCTTCCAGCTCATTGATGATACGGACGTGGCCGGAACGATCTCATACTTGCCAAAAGCACAGTGACGCCGATGTGAGGCCTGCTCGGCACAATCATCACCGTTGTCCAATTCAGCATGGAACAGCAAAGTCATGATCAACCCCATGAAACGCTACGTGATCGAACGTGACATTCCTGGCGTCGGAGCAATGAGCGGCGAGCAACTCAAGCGGGTTGCTGTGATCTCATGCGAGGCCGCGACGCAGCTTTACGGGAAAATCCACTGGGAGCACTCGTACATCACCGCTGACAAGACCTTCTGTATCTATCTCGCCGACAACGAGGTCTCGGTTCTTGAGCACGCAAGACTAAGCGGCGTTCCCGCAAACAAGATCACAGAAGTGCATACTGTCATCGATCCCTTGACCGCTTTCTCGCCATGAAGCGGCGCCGCCGTGCCGAGCAGCCGGCGGCGATCCCTTCCCTTGGATGGAGCATGTCAAAGTCTCGAGGCTTAGCCTTCACTTCAATTGGTTGAATACTGATGGGGACTGTCAAGATGGGGAGCATAAGCATCTGTGGGGCGCCGACTGGTAAATCAGTTTTAGAAATCGCTCATTCTCAACGCACTTGCCTGCCCGTCGAGGGCGACTAACCTCAAGGCCCCCAAGTTGCCCTACAAAACCTCATGCTCTCCAAGCCATAGCGGGCTAAACCTCAGCCTGCGGCATTCCCAGTCCTTGGCGGCTCGCCTTCACGTCGATTCCGATAGTGGTGAGTTTTACGCCCAGCGAACACGCTGCGTCGATCCGTTGCCCAGATTAGCGTGCTCTCACCAGTGGTAGCGAACCGTCAGTGTGCAGACGGCGAGAACGGCGGCCATGAGGAGGAATGCAATCAGTGCCTGGGAGAGCATCACATCACCCCCAGGATCACAGCCCCGCAGAACAGAATGGCCAAGGCTCCGAGGAGGAGAGCTTCGTTTTCGAAAGAAAAGTGGGACATTAGCCTATGAGACATCGCCTACTCCCAGATTTATCCAAGTATACGGGTGCGGCAGACGCAAACATGTGATTATTGGAAGATCGAATTATTTACATGGGGATTTCTATTTGCGTTCCATCTCGCCATTTTCTCGGAATCATGCGCCCCATGCAGAAAGCTGTCCGTCCTGAAACAGTTGCTCTCCGGGTGCCGCTACACGGTCGAGTTCTTGCCTGATGACGCGCACCGTTATGGGCCCGAAGCCTTCGAACCGCTCAAGATGGTTGGCAACGGTTCTGAGCTGATCAATAGTCTGGATGTTCTCTCGATGGAACACGTCTCAGGCAACCCGTGGCAAATAAAGGCCCGCAATGGGTCCGTCGCAGGCTTCATAATGACGGGGCATCTGCCGCTCCTGAGCCTTACAGGCGGGAGCGCTCTCATCTCTCAGCCGCCAGCGCCTGTGGATCACTCGTGCCGGCAATGCCTCATTGTACGCCCTTCCCAAACCCAGTACCAGCACGGTCCATGAAGGCTTCTCGGAAATTTACACCCTTCTATGGTCTATTCTTCGGGCTCGGGAACGGGCTGTGCGAGACCGCCGGTTGCGCCAGTGCCGGTAGAGCATCTAGTGTGCCCTCTGTCCAAGCGTGTCTAGATGAACAACCCTCCCCCAGCGGGTTGGAACATTCCGAGTGCGACCTGTACATCCTCCCAACTGGCATACAAGAACGTGATGTAGTCTGGGGGCTTGCCTGATGTGTCACTAACCTGATTTATCACCAGCCCCATTGGAGTTCTGTCGTAGTCCAGATAAACCGTTGTCTTGTCGATCTTGCCGTCGCTGTTGAAGTCGAACTCTTGGTATGTTGTCCCTTCAGCGACAGCGTCTCCACCTACAAGGAGGAGACCGACTCCCTCACCGAAGACGATACGGTCGCCCTCGGAAGGATTCAGGTCCGTCACCGTATCCTTCCCGCCATCTCGCACGAAATGGAATGTGTCCGGCCCCTTACCTCCGATCAGCCAGTCGTTTCCCGCTTCTCCACGAAGGTGATCCGCTCCCCTTCTACCAAACAGATAATCGTTGTTAGGCCCACCGAACAGCGCATCATCCCCGCCATACCCGAAGAGCCAGTCAGAGCCTTCAAGGCCACGGAGCTCATTGGCGTGTCTGCTCCCGAACAGGTAATCATTACCGCTGGTGCCGTCTACATTAGGATCAGCTTCCGTCGCGTATCTGATGGCCATTCTCTCCTCCCATCAGCGCCAGGCTCAGTCGCCTAAGGTAAGCTTAGTCCCGCAATAGGGCAGCACTCTGACGGGCGTGGCTCATGTGTCAGGGCGGCGGCAGTACCGAGAGCAGCATATTTGCCATATAGGCGAGAAAGAGCAGAAGCGGCCCCAGAAGCAAGGCTGTCAGGAGACAGCCGAGCATAAGATTGGCAAATCTCATGACAAGGCTCCCACACGTCAGCTTCCACGCTCACGACAAACCTTGGCCCTCAAGAGGCGCAATCTTGGCTAACCACAAGAGGCCCTGTAAGTGGGACCTCAGTTTCTATTGGGAATAACCGATGCTCTCAGTTGGGGTTAGTCTCGGGTTATCCCTCAGGTCGGTCAATTCAAGTATCCTTGCAAATCATGTAAGGAACACCTGCCTACGTGCAGCGGGACAAGCGCCTTTTGAGTTTAGTCGCCCAAACCTGCAAGCCCCTTGCTCAACCCTTGTCCAATCCTGTTCCCCCCTCCGGCACCCGTCACTTAGGGCCGCTCGGTCACAGATCAGAGGTCTATCAAGCCCGAGCGAGACTGTCAGGCACAGCCGTCCACATGGGGTAATCGCGGGAGCGAGTCGCCCTGAACCAGTCACGCTCGTGGAAGGCGGTGGCTGTTCCCCGATAAGATGGAAAACGGGCTCACGACGGGAAGCCGGGCCCAGGCATCGAATGGAGAACAGCCATGGACGATTATATCGGGCTCGACGTGTCGATGAAAGAGACGGCGGTGTCGATCCGTCGGGACGGCAAACGCGTCTGGCGCGGCAAATGCCCGTCCGATCCCAAGCTGATTGCTGACCTGATCCGCAAACGCGCTCCGTCTGTGAAGCGGGTGGTGTTCGAGACCGGCCCCTTGTCCGTGTGGTTCTATCACGCGCTTTGCGCCGAGGGGCTGCCGGCGATCTGCATCGATGCGCGTCATGCCAAGGCCGCCCTCGACATGGCACCGAACAAAACCGACGCCAATGATGCCGACGGTCTGGCCCATCTGGCCGAGGTCGGCTTCTTCCGTGAGGTGCGGGTGAAAGGCTTCGACAGCATGCTGACCCGCACGCTGGTAGCGGCCCGCACCCGGCTGGTCCGGATCTGCACCGAGCTGTCCAACCAGATCCGCGGCCTGATGAAGACCTTCGGCTTGGTCGTTCCCGCCGGCAAGGGCAGCACGTTCGAGACGAATGTGCGCGGTCTTCTGGTCGACCATGACGGGCTTTCTGCCATCGTGCTGCCGATGCTGGAGGCGTGGCGCAGCCTGCGCATCCGGGCTGCGGAACTCGGCCGTCAGCTCGTGGCCGGCGCGCGTCAGAACCAAGCCTGTCGCATTCTCATGTCGATCCCCGGTGTCGGGGCGATCACCGCGACATCGTTTGCGACCGCTGTCGAGGATCCGGATAACTTCAAGAAGTCCCGTTCCGTCGGTGCCTGGCTCGGTCTGACCACCCGGCGTTACCAGTCGGGCGAGGTCGACTATGACGGCCATATCTCCCGCCGGGGCGACCGCCAGGTGCGGGGGCTGCTGTTTGAGGCGGCAACGGTCATCTTGACCCGCAGCTCGGCCGAGAGTGGCCTGCGGACCTGGGGCCTCAAGCTCCGGGAGCGGGTCGGCTTCAAGCGGGCAGCTGTGGCCGTGGCGAGGAAGCTCGCTGTCATCATGCACGCAATGCTCAAGACCGGCACCTTCTTCGACCGGACTGTTGGCGCAGTCGCATGACGGATTGAGGATCGCGTTCAGGCTCTGAGCGCGCTGAGACGTCCCTGCCGGGACGTGGGCCGAGCCATTCCGCCTGTTGGGATGCACCGCTGATCCAGCCGAGTGCGGCGTCCACATAGGAAGGCTCCTCCCGCGAAGCTCTATCATGCGGCGACGGCTGTCGACCGCGAAGACGACCCTGTACCCGGCATACGTCGACCCGGCGCGCCTCTGTTCCGCTGTGATCGCTCCTCGTGAAGGCTCCCTTGACCCTAATCCTGGCGTCGAGCCGGGGAAGATTGAAAAAATGACTTGCAAAATGGCTCGCGATTAGACGACCCCCTCATAACGACCAACGAGAACAGTGACTTCTGTGGTATGTTCATGAAATGGAATATCTAGGAGGGAGTCATGACCTCCAAGGCCGTGAAGATCACGCTTACTGCTCTGACTGGCATAAGCCTAAGCTTGCTCCCGACCGTTACCGAAGCACAGGTGAGAACCGGAACATGGCGTAGCGGGACATCAGGTCCTTATAACCCCGGCTCTCCTAACGCAGGTTATGGTGTTCTATATGGGTTTCCTGGATACAGCTACTATCCTAGCGTGGAATATTATCCCGATTCTTACTATCGGGCGAGTCGCCCCACATCGGGTGCAGCCGCTGTGATGACCTCTCCGGCTCAGCCTTCTCGCTGTCCCATTGCACTTCGCCGCGTCGTAAGCCCATCAGGAGCGACCTATACCCAGCAGGTCCAAGTGTGCACGAAGCCGAGGGTGAGATAGCCACATCCTGCCTGTTGATTGGACCCACGCCTACAGAGGCAAGCTGGGGTCCTGATTGGAGCATGACCGGGATGACAACAACGGTCGGGTGTGTGGGCGAGGTCCGCATTGGCCTATGTGTAGGCTCTTCCTGATCAAAGATGGTCGGTCGCCAGCGGATTGCAGCAGGAGGGTGACAGGCATACCATAGCTCACGAGCGTTCAGCCGCGCCCGGGCTGGTGGAATAGGTCCAGGTCGGGTGTTTGCCGGCTCCGCCCAGGGGCAAGCATATCGTCGGCGTCATCCCGCCGGGCGACGGCGCGGGTCCAGGACGGGCTGCTCTGAGTGACATCTCAGACCGGGCGGGCCGCCTCGAGGCCCGATGACCTTCGTCACGGATGGTCTCGGACCTCACCTTCGAGCCGAATGGACGATGTACATACCGGCCTCACCCCTGAGGAGGCGAGAGCTATCCGATGCAGGACCTCGACTTTCAGGATTGCTCAAATGCTGCAGGGGAACTCGCTGGGGAGGCGAGGATTGCCCGAAGCTCGGCCTCACAGCTTTCCGGGGAGGGGAAGCAGTGACCATCCTCCTGAACACCGGATGCCCAATGGCGGGTCTGGGCTGCGTCGAGCAAACCCTGCTGATCCCCCTTGCGGCCCGGGCACTCGCCCGCCGCCTTTTCCCCGACCGGGGCTTTGCTGATCCCGCGGCCGAGGCGATCGCCGCTCGCCTCGCTTACGATCTCACTCGCTTCGAAGGCGATCGGGAGATGCTGCGCGGCCTGGTCGAGCGTAGCCTGGTCTTGGACCGGCTCCTGCGTGCCTTCCTCAACCATCATCCCGACGCTCACGTGCTCAGCCTCGGGTCCGGCCTGTCGACCCAGTTCGAGCGGGTTGATAACGGCCGGCTGCACTGGGTGGATGTCGATCTCCCCGAGGTTGCGGAGTTGCGACGCTCCCTCTTCCCGCCCCACTCGCGTAGGCAGCTAGTGAGCGCCTCGGTCACCGCGGCAGGCTGGACCTCCATCGTGGGAGATCTGCATGGCCCGACTTTTGTGGTCGCCGAAGGTCTCTTGATGTATCTCGAGCCTGCGCAGGTTTTTCGATTGGCGCGAGACCTCGCCGAGGTGCAATGGGGTGGCCCAGCCGAGTTGGCCTACGACTACTACTGTGCCCAGATGGTCGGGCACGCGTGGCTGAGCGCGTCCCTGCGTCAGCTCGGTGCTGAGTTCAAATGGGGGCTAACATGTCCGGAGGACCTGTCGCTCGAGGAGCCGCGCTGGGATGTGATTGGCACCTACCCGGTGATGGAGCGGCTGGGTTGGCCGTACGATAATTTCTGGTCGTGGTATCGCTTGTTCACAGGCGTCCGTCCCTATGGCATTGCCCATTTGCGGCTCGTCGAGGGCGCTTCAGGGGCATGCGACGCGGGGGCTTGAAAAAAAGTGTGAAAGTCAGGATTTGACCTGTCAGACAGTGTCAGACCCAATCGTGTTTTACACGAGGTAGCTGAGTTCAGAACCGGCCATTCTGGCATTGTGGCTCTCAGCTTGGGCGAGGCGCGCGGTCAAGCCCGCAGCCGCTCTGTGGTGCGCCGCAAGCGCAGGGCTTGAGGGCTCGCCGGAAACCCAAGCCATCATTCAGGCTGCCAGAGTGCAACTCACTCTGACACTGTCCGTCAAATCAAGTCCAGGATTCTACACTTTGAAGGAATGTTTCGTGATAACCCGGCAGCAGCCGACGAAAATCTGACCTACGAGGCTGACCGCATGAGGGGGGCGACGGCTGGAGCTCAGCTCTTCACCCGAACATAGCTGCCCGGCGCATCCTCGATGGGCGTGAGCTTACTCCCGCCGATCTCCCGGGCCAGAACCCGCCTCCCGTCCTGCACCTCGCGCCAAGCCTGCCAGTCCAGCCACCAAGAGCCCAGATGCTCCTCTGCGGCATCAAGCCAGGCCTCGAGCTCTCCCACATGTGGACCGTTGGTCCAGTACCGATACCGGTCCCGTGCCGGCGGGTTCACAACCCCGGCGATATGGCCCGAGCCGGTAACGACAAACCGGACGGAACTGCCAAGGAACCGTGCCCCTGGGAACACGGATCGCGCCGGTGCGATATGATCCTCGCGCGCCGCTAAGTGGTAGATCGGGATCGCCACCGTCGAATTCTAGGTCCAGGATCTCCTCGCTTCCCATGCTCCGCGTGCTGCTGGCGTTCGCCCCCTCGCCGAGCCGGAAGGCGATTTTCAGGATCACCCGAAACTGGATAACCTGCTCGTTCTCCACCACGACCTCGATCTCCTTGATCCAGACAGAGGATGTTGCGCATCGTCTGTGCGGCGCGCTCTAGCGCCTGAGCAGCGCCCAAAGGGACAAGCCCATAACAAGGCGGCCCTTCCTGGTCAGGAAGCTTCTCCCGGGCCCCATTCCCGTGCATGAGGCTATCTGCATACGCTGAAGCCTGGGCCCCTTAGGCAACCCAGCTGCTTCAGTCAATCAGACGCAGGCAAAGGTGCTATTCTGGCAGGACCTGCCCCAGATCGAAGCGGATTGGTCCCATGACTCACCATTACGTTCAGCAACTGCAGAAAGCACGCGAGCGGCTGGTCGCGCACCGGCGCGAGATGGCCGAAATCATCATCAACACGGCGGCCTTCATCCCTGAGAGAGCCGTCGAGTTCACGGAGATCCAGGATGCGATCAAGTCGATCGACGAGGCGATTGAGGATGAAGCCAAGCGGGTCGGCACCGTGCTTCGTGACGAAGGCAGCGTGTAACCTGACCGGGACCGGGCCCGCGACGGGGCCGTTTCCAGGTTTGGCGATGGAATTGTCCCGCTTGATGACGCGGATCATGTAGCAGCCACAAACCAGACGCGGAGCTGGAGCAAAAGCGTCATAATCTTGAGCCCTGCGCCAACCTGACGCGAGCTGATCTCCTTAACAGTCAAGGAGTTCGTCGCGGTTCGCTGGACATGACAAGGACCTGAACCTCATTGAGAGCGGTTCATAAACTCGCGGGATCTGGTATCCTTACCAGCAGCCTTGCGAAGAGCCACCTGAGCGGGGAGGTGTCCCATGCCAAAGCTGACCGTGAGTTGGGATGAGAGCGGGCCGCTGCTGCAAACGGCTGAAGTTGAGAGCCCAGCTTTCGATCGGCGCTGGAGTGCTCCGATCGGGCAACTAACCGAAGCCGAGAGGCAGGAGTTGTTGTCAGCCGCCCAAGCCCTGGCGCAGCTGATCGCTGATCTGGCCGCAGAGGACACCTTCTTCAGCAACCCCCGTTAGCACGCTTGAACTGAAGCGGGCTGGACGCAGAGTTGAAGGAGCCCATCGGAGTCTGCATCCGCAGAACGCGATGTGAGTTGCCGGTTGACCGTACCTGCAGAGGATGCTCCCGATGGCGGACATCGTCCTGATCAACCCGAAGTTCGAGGCCAGCTTCTGGGGGCTGGAGTACGCACTCGACCTCCTGGGCGTCAAAGCTAACCTGCCGGTGGCAGCTCTGCCGCTCCTCGCTGCGCTTACGCCCGCCGAGCATCGGATCGAACTCATTGATGAGAATGTCGAGCCGATAGACTATGGCCGCTGTGCTCGCGCGGATATTGTGGGCGTCACCGGCATGTCGGTTCAGCGCTTCCGCATGCGCGAGATTATTGCCGAGCTCAAGCGGCGCGGCTGTTTTGTCGTGGTTGGCGGGCCATGGGTCACCGTCCAGGAGGACTACTTCGATCCCGAGGCGGACGCCATCTTCGTGGGTGAGGCCGAGATGACGTGGCCCCAGTTTCTGTCCGACTGGAGCGCGGGTCGGCCTACCCGGCGCTATGAACAGCTCCAACGCACGGATGTCACACAGCTGCCGGTGCCCCGGCATGATCTGCTGAACATGAGCGATTACGCCTTCGGAAGCGTGCAGTTCTCACGCGGTTGTCCGTTCACGTGCGAGTTCTGTGACATCATCGTGACGTTCGGGCGCAAGCCGCGCCTCAAGACCAGCCGCCAGATCATCGCCGAACTGGACAGTCTCTGGCGCAGGCACCGCGTCACCAAGGTCTTCATCGTGGACGACAACCTCATCGGCAACAAGAAGGAGACAAAAGCGATCCTGCGGGATCTGCTTGCCTGGCAGCAGCAGAACAGCTTCCCCCTGCTGTTCTTCACACAAGCCTCGATCGACCTCGCTGACGACCCGGAGTTGCTCGCCCTGATGAGCGCCGTGAACATCCGCATCGTCTTTGTCGGTGTGGAAACACCCAATGAAGCCTCCCTGCGGGAGACCAAAAAGCTGCAGAACCTGCGCGCCGGTGGCTCGCTCGTGGAGAAAATCCACCGCATCCAGGCAGCTGGGCTCGAGGTCTGGAGCGGCCAGATCATAGGCTTCGACCATGACGGCCTCGACATCTTTGATCGACAGGTCGCATTCCTTCAGGAGGCCCGGATCATTACCTCGATGGTGGGGATGCTGAGCGCAATCCCCAAGACACCCCTGCACACGCGGCTGGCGAGAGAAGGGCGGCTTGACGAGGCCGACAGACCGGTGAACGGCACGAACGTGATCCCCCTGCAGCTTGACCGGGATCAGCTCAGCCAGGGCTATCTTCGTGTGATGCAGACGATCTACGCTCCCGAGGCCTATTTCGAGAGGGTGAAGCAGCTTTACCTGCAGGGGCCACTAGGCACTCTTGAGCATTGGCCTGAGCGGTCGTGGTTGGATGCTCTGAGGCAGAACGGCACCGCTCTGATGCAAGCGGCCTTCATTGTGCTCCGGTTGGAAACCCGGGTCAGAGATCGAGCCTTACGGCGGGTCTACAGGACTATGATCGGAGAGGCGCTTCGCCGCCACTCGCCGTTGCTCCTCCACATCCTCGCGATGAAGTGTGCGATGCACTATCATGCAATCCGCCTCGTCAGAGACATGGCTGCAAGCCGGATGCCGGTGAATACATTCTGAGCTAATGACCGGAGCCGATCTCGACCGAGAACCGGGACGAATTCGTCTGAAACCTTTGCACTATCCTCTTCGAGGGGGATCGTCAGGTTAACGGGAGAGTGAGCTGATCGAGGCGTATATATGAAGGACGAAATCGACCCCCCATCCACGTTACGCCCGCCACCGCTTCCCGGCTGAGGTCATCAGCCATGCCGTCTGGCTTTATTTCCGGTTTCCGTTGAGCCTGCGGATGGTCGAGGAGATGCTCGCTGCCCGGATTCGGGATCGGCACGGCCATCCCCTCGCGGATCAGAGCCCCGGCCGGCCCACGATTCCTCCTCAGATCACTGTTTCCAGGATGCCGAACCGCACCGGAATCACAGTTCGCGCCCTGATCTGTCCGTCGTCTGCTTTGTCGAGGACAGTGAGGTGTTGAATTTCCCCTGGGCCAAGGGGCAGGACCATACGGCCGCCCGGGGCGAGTTGCTCCAGCAAGGTCGGCGGCGGCACCTCGGCCGCGGCAGTGACCAGGATCTTGTCGAAAGGGGCGTGCTCGAGCCAGCCACGAGTGCCGTCGCCCACCCGAACGGCAACATTCCCGTAGCCAAGTTGCGACAGGCGTGCCTCGGCATGGCTGGCGAACTCCTCGACCATCTCGACGGTCCAGACCTGGCGAGCGAGTTCGGCAAGAACGGCAGCCTGATAGCCCAAACCGGTGCCGATCTCGAGCACGGCCTCATGAGGCTGTGGATCGAGCAGGTCGGTCATGAGGGCGCAGATGAAGGGCTGAGACACAGTCTTGTCAAAGCCGATCGGCAGAGGGGTGTCCTGGTAGGCGATGGCCGCCAGCTCTGGCGGCACGAAGAGGTGGCGCCGCACCCGCCGCATGGCGTCGAGAACCCGCTCGCCAAGGGTGGCCTTGCCGATCTCCTCGCTCATGAGGTCAGCCCGAAGAGCGATCACCTCCACCATGTGCCGGCGCAGGATGGCGAGGTGCACTTCCGTCATCGGCTTCATGTCGGCAGATCCTCAAGTGAGCTGTCCCGAACGAGGCCTACAATCTTACGCTGATTGGAAGCAGGAGCTAATCCCGTTCCGCAGCCTGGGACTGGTGTGTTTCAGACGAACGTGCCAGTCAGTAGGTTCTTGTGAGACCGCTGTTTCGGTCAAGGTGATATTGTTCCTGAGGCTGACGAGAGAGCGTCTAGCTCACGATCTGTATTGCCATCCTCCTGTGCCGTGCCGCGGTGGCTGGTGCTGGCATGGGAGGCCGCTCATTCGGCTTTGTGTGAACGGGCGAGTTGGATTACTTCCGTGACGTTGCCCCGCCGCAGGGCCTCGATCGGCGCTGCGCCACCGAGAGCGGGATCCCCGCTCAGCAGCCACTCAAGTCGCCTCCAGGGCGAGCGGATCGGCATCGAGCGGAGCGCCTCTGACAGGCCTGCCACCATGCCGCCGATCTGAAGCTGGCACGCCGGATAGGCGGTGCCGCCCGGTAGAGGCAGGGCAATGATCGCACCCTCGGCGGCCAGCTCCTGCAGCGTGACGACCTCGGTCCCGAGCATGCGGGCTGCCTCGGGCGCAGTGAGGGTGCCCCCCGCTTTGCGGAGAAGGTCAGCTTTGATGTCTTCCGTCCTCAAGCTGATGCACCTCACTGGCGATCGGGAGGATATCACAAGCTGGGAGACGTGGTGAATGGTGTGGCGGGCATGCCGCACTGAGACCATCCTCAGTAGATGGGTCGGTCACCATGTCGCGATAGCCATCGTGGGGAAGCTGCGAATGAGCGGAGGGTTGCTGGGTTAAACCAGAGCCGAACCGATAAAAACGGGCCCAATCCTCAGGATTGGACCCGTGGTAACACGAAGTCACGCGCTATTTGCGTTGGTCCGGATTACCCGGCTGATTGGTCAGATTGTCGAGCAGAAGGATACCTCAAACGCTCAAGCAATGGACGAAGAGGCGGACTTCAGCCCTGGTGGTGTCGGTATCTGAGCCTCCATTCGTCAGAGCCGGAGCGGGTGCCCGGCCGATGAGCCAACAGGCGCCAGCCGCTATGAGGAACCCGCGTGAACGGTCGTGCTGGCCTGCTCTTGATGACGGACTCTCTTCCAGGAGCGAAAGTGTCGCCCGTCAGCTTTGCCAACTAACCAGACGCCAGCCCGTTTCAGCTTGGCTGGAAAGAAAAGGACCCGGCACTGCTGTCGTGCCTTGGCCGGGGGCGGCCTCGGCTTGGCGCTCGTCACGGTGCTCCTCGCCTTCGCTTAGTCAATTGTCAACAACCATCTCGATGTTCGCGCCATGCGAATGCGACCGAAAGATCTCCGATCCATCGCAATTATCTGCCCATCGCGGCAATGCCGCTGCTCAGGTAGATGACCGGCACGTTCACGGCCTGAGCCAATTCCCGAGCGCGTTCGCGTGCATTGTCCAGCGTACACTCCGTGGAACCGCTGGAAGATTGGTAATCCGAACCCAAGCCCTTTCCGGTCACCCGGTAGTGGTAGCCGATGGCCGGCTCGCGAATGACCTCAATGAGGATATATTTCTCTGGATTGGCGGGCTGTTCCCCTTCAGCCAGTTGTTGGAAGCGGGCCATGACACCCTCCCTCTGGGCTCAACAGCCGATTATCCGTTGTTTGCCGAGAGCCTGATAGCCCCGAAACACCAAGCGGCCATGGGCAGAACTGGCGGAAGTGGTTTAGCTCAGCCAGTCGTGGCCGAGTTCGTCGTTAAACCAATGCTCAACGTCGGCTCGGACTGAGGTTGCGCTTCGGAACTCCAGGTAAGGCGAAAGGTCTGGCTCGAGCCATGAGTAGAAGTCCGAGAAGCTCTGCCCTTGCGTCTCTCCCCTGAGTTCGACCAATCCTTCGACGAGCCGCCGAATGATGTTCTCGCTCTCTTCCCATGTCATCAGTTTGTCCTCACGAAAAGCCCCATCTCACTCGCGTCCGATTTCCTTCCGCCGAGGTTAGGGGAAGGCTCCTGATGTAGGACCATGCAGAGCCAGCTATGATTTGTCTGCCTGGAGATGCGGTGGCTCCGACCCGTGATTGGAACCGGGCGGGGGCCGGGAAGAGGGAGGTGTTGTCACGTTAACGGAAATCGGGCGCAGTTAAGCAACCGCCGTTACCTGACGGGCTCACGCTGCAACGCAGGCTACAGACTTCCATTCCGCCATGGCGGTGAGACGATGCAGATGGGCGGCAAGAGCAGAGCGGCGGGAGCGGGGTGGAACGAACAGGTTGCGGATTGCGGAAAACACGGAGGTGAACCTCTGTAACCCGCCCGATGAGCGAAAGCCCTGCATCGCCCGCTCCCGCCGGCGCAGCGGCAGATGCGAATTTTCTGCTCTGTTATTCAATCCCTTGTGCGAGCGGTGCTCGACTGCCGGCATGATCTGGCGCCGGGCAGCAGCGTAGGAGCCGAGCTTGTCGGTGATCATCCGCCGTGGAGGGCAGCCCTGCTTCTTCAGGAGGCGTCTGAGCAGGCGCTTGGCCGCTTTTGTATCGCGCCGGCTCTGAACGATTTCGTCGAGGACATAGCCATCCTGATCGACGGCTCGCCACAGCCAGTGCTTCCGGCCGGCGATCGTGACCACAACTTCGTCTAGATGCCAAATGTCGCGCCGGCTCGGCCTCTTGTGTTTGAGGCGGCGGGCGTAAGCAGGCCCGAACTTCAGCGCCCACCGGCGAACCGTCTCATAGGAGACGAGGATGCCGCGCTCCAGCAGCATCTCTTCGACCAGACGCAAGCTCAGGGGAAATCTGAAATACAGCCACACGGCATGGGCGATGATTTCAGGCGGAAAGCGGTGGCGTTTGTAGCTGACGGACTTGCTCATGCCGGACCATCTACACGGCTCGCCCTCATCCCCGAGTTAACGTGACAACGCCGTCGTGATAGCTACCAGCTTAAGCGGCCACTACTTTCCGGGCCGGTGTGGTCGAAAAGGCATCCAATACGTGGGCTCCAGGCGCTTTAGGCGCTCGTTGATGTGGCGCTCATCCCGAGACAGCCATCGGCCCGAGACGCTGCTCAAGTATCCGATCTCGACACGCCCGACCCAGAGAAGGACATCATCGTCGGTCCTCGGCGCGGTTTCCATCGGCAGCCATTCGTCCATTCATCCGTTCCCGTGCAAGTCAATCTTGAACCGTCAAGCTAGAGGGGGTGCATCCAAGATAAAGACTTGACAGGACATTGGACCGCCTCGGTGGAGTGCCGAAGGAGAAACTTTCCCGGGCAGCCGAGGGCGATCTGGTCGATTGTCGGGCTGAAGAAGTGCCATAAGACCTGTGCCGAAGTCTGGGCGCGGCGCCACTGAAGCCTGGTGACGAGGTCGTCCCGGAGGTTACCGGTAACACCGACGCCATAGTGGGCCTACTGTCGCCCTTCGTGGCACGAATTCTCATTGCCAATCCGAACTTGGGACAAGGTCATGACTGACAAGATCGGCTTGCTTGTAAGAGTTACTTCTTCTGTAGGTCTACCTGGCTGCTGGCTACGGGCGCAGGATCGCCCCTCGGTCGAATCGTGCCGTGATGAATGCTGTTGGGAGGTCCCGATGTCACGTTCACAGACCAAAGACATCCTGTGTTCCACCGGCTGTGCCGTTGTCGTTGCTGTGGGACTTAGCATCGCCTCAGTCTCAAGCGCTGTCGCATCGCCAGAGGACGAGATCGCCCGGCTTAACCGCGTGCGTACCAACCTGTTCGAGGAGCTTGTGAAGACCCGAGCGGAAGCGGCCACTGCGCGTGCCGAACGAGACGAAGCTCTCAAGGCCCGCGATGCCGCCGAGGCTGAACTTGCCCGTCTGAAGCAGGAAGCTGCCAC
The DNA here is from genome assembly GCF_025460875.1 of Microvirga yunnanensis. NCBI lineage: Bacteria > Pseudomonadati > Pseudomonadota > Alphaproteobacteria > Hyphomicrobiales > Methylobacteriaceae > Microvirga > Microvirga yunnanensis. The sequence goes on along the minus strand of NZ_JAMXFI010000032.1, from coordinate 43,550 downwards.
CGCCAAACCCGCCAGCCCTGCACCAAGCGCCGAGACCAAAGCCCAGCCGCAGCACCGTGCTGCGGCCGCAGCATCATCTGCGGTTCGTCGCCAGAGTGTGCATCCTGCAGCACCGGCAGCGACTGGATCGGTTCCGAGGACGAGCACGGCGCGTGCGCAGCAACAGGTCGTGCGGACGAGCCCCACTCTGCGCCCAGCCATCAGGCCGTCTGAGGCAGTAGCGCGTCAGGGGGCGCCGGTGGCCCGAACACAGGAACTGCCTAGCGTGCTGCGCCTGCAAGATCCGCAATAGTCGCCTGCCCGCGGCGGTCCACACGGCATTCGACGATACCTTGGCGGGCTTCGCGTCCGCTTGACCGCGAGTAGACGATCCCTACCTCTACCGGTGCCCGCTGGCCGCTTCGGGTGCGCCGCATTTCACCGGCGCTGGTTGCATCGACCCGGATCAACTCCGCGCCCACTTCGCTTGCATGGGTGCGAGCCGCCGCAATGGCCGCCTGTCTGCAGGTTTCGACGATCTCATTGGGTGTGCCCGGACGATACTGGAGCTTGGGAATGCTCGCCCGTTCGGCCGCGTAGCCGCCTCCCAATCCGGCGGCACCAAGGAGAAGAATGACCCACAGCATGTGTGTCTACCAAAGCGCCCTGCAGATGATGGGCCACGGCATCATGAGTACCGCTTCAAGAAATTCCAACCTGGGCTGTCAGTTCCTTATCCTGAGGTATTAGGAAGGTGGCGCAGCGTAGCTATCGATTTGCCTATCCCAACAGTCTTGTCACCATGGCCTAACCGAAATTCAAGATTTGGGATAGGGACAACCTTAGCCGTACTTCCGGGAATGGAGCACTATCGAAACCTGCGCCGAAACTTAACCTTGGGGCTTCGGCTGACCCGTCGCGGCGCTAGGGGTACTGCTCACGTGGCCACTTACCAAACAGGCAGATAAGGGGAACCCCTCAATGAACGGCTAGTTTGCAGGCTGGCAATGGCTCACTATTCTGCTTATCCCTTTCTGCCTTGAGTTTCGATGACCTCACTCCCTTTCGATCCTGATGACAAAGCGCTCCGCTGCCACGTGGAGGCCCTCACCGAAAGCGGGCAAGCCGTGTCCATCTTCGATGCCGAGGACAATCTCCGGTACGCCAACAAGACCTACCAGGGCATGTTCCTGGGAAAAACTACAACGGTCCGCTCACTTTCACCGGGGTCCTCCGCCACGCGCACAAGAACGGACTGGGGGTACGGATCGATGGCAATGACGTCGCGGCCTTCATCGCCCGAACCTTGCCGCGGCGCCGGAGTGTGCCCCGCAAGTCCTTCGAGACCGATCTGGTGGATGGCCGCTGGTACTGGATCGATCACACCATCCTGCCGAATGGCTGGGTGCTGTCCGTCGGGCTGACATCACGGCCTTGAAGAACAACGAGAAGTCCCTGCGCCAAGCCCACGAGGCGGCGCTGAAGGCATCCCAGACCGATCAGCTCACCGGGCTGCCCAACCGCCGCCACATCCTGGGACTGCTCGACGAGGCGCTTGCCGCCAATGAGAATACGGGATCAGGCCTGTGCGTTGCGGTGATCGACATCGATCACTTGAAGGCCATCAACGATGCGCATGGGCACAAGGCGGGCGACGCGGTTCTTGAGCATTTCGCGCGCTCCTGCCGAGCGAGGGTGCGGGCACAGGATCGCTTGGGCCGGACCGGCGGGGAGGAGTTCCTGCTCCTGCTGCCCGAGCTTCGGCTCGACCCTGCTGTGCACATCATCGAGCGTATCCGAGGAGGCTTTCCACCAGCAGTCCTGGAGCACAGTGAGCTCGAACTCTCTTGCACCTTCAGCGCCGGAGTGACCGAAGCCCTGCCGGACGACGACCGCAGCTCGATCCTCCGCCGAGCCGACAGGGCCCTGTATACCGCCGAGGAGGAGGGGAGGAACCGCACGAAGATCGGCTCCGAACGGAGCCTCTGAGGATACCGGTGCCCTCATGATGAGTACTCGACCGCTGCGTTGGTCAACGCACTGCCTGCGAGCGACCAGGATGTCGAAGACCCGGTAATCCGGTTGAAAGGTACGCATCCGAGGAAGACCGCAGGATCAGGCCTCGCGCGTCGATGGGATCGTGGCTAACGTTGGTGCAGGTTTAAGGGGCGGCTTTTTGTGATGCGACGGTCCTGCGGGCCTCGATGATGTATTTGAGGTTCTCGATGCCATCTTCGGTGAAGAGGACAATATGCTCGGTCAATTCGGAGGCCGGAAAGGTGTCGTAGGCACCGAGGCGGCCGTCTTCCGAGAACATTTCGATCGAGCACTCGTGCAGGAAGTCCTCGTCTTCACCGAGCATGTCAGCCACGTATTTCAGCGTGTACAGCGTTGAGTTGCGATATCCCACTCGTCGGTCCCTTTTCGGTTACGCAGCCAGCTGGGACGCCAGGTTCTCGGCCTGCCGTAGCCTTTTCCATTCCCAGGGAAGCAATTCGTGCAGGCGGGCGACAGGAAGATCGGCAATCCGGGCCAGTACGTCGGCGAGCCAGGCTTTTGGATCGACATCGTTGAGACGACAGGTCGTGATGAGGGTGAGCATGATGGCGGCACGATCCGCCCCGCGCTGGGACCCGGAAGGTCCAGTTGCGGCGCCCCAGGGCAATCCCTCTCAAGGCCCGTTCGGCGGCATTGTTCGTCAGACAAACCCGGCCATCCTCCAGGAAGCGGGCAAAGCCATCCCAGCGCTTCAGCATGTAGTCCATGGCGCCGATCACCTCGGACGATCGGGTGAGGGTGGCACGCTCCCGCTTCAGCCACTCGTGCATGTCATCGAACAGCGGCTTGCTCTTCTCCCGCCGCACAGCCAGTCGTTCCGCGGCGCTCAAGCCATTGATCTGACGCTCGATGTCAAACAGTGCGTCGAACCGCTTGACGGCCTCCAACGCGATCGGGGAGATCGGCTTGCCGCTTCTTTTGCGATCCCGAGCCCTTTTCTCGATATCGGCCAGTTCAAAGAATTTCCGCCGCGCATGTGCGTGGCAGAAGGCAAAGGTAAGGGGCACCGCTTTCTGTTCGGCAACACTGATCGGCTCAAAGCCATTGTAACAGTCACTCTGCAGAAGGCCGCCATACCCGGCCAGGTGTTTCTGCGGATGCTCGCCGCGGCGGTCACTTGAGGCGTAGTAGACCGCAGCTGGCGGCGCAGGCCCACCAAACGGCTGGTCGTCCCGCACGTAAGTCCAGATCCGTCCGGTCGTGCACTTGCTTTTGGCCCGGATGGGAATGGTCGTATCGTCGCCGTGAAGGCGCTCGGCCGCAAAGACATGGTTCTCGATCAGAGCGAAGACCGGCCTGAGAGCGGAGGTTCCAAACCCGACCTGATCGGCCAGCGTCGAGGTCGACAGCGCGATGCCTTCGCAGGTGAGCCGGGCGCTCTGGCGATCGAGCGGACTGTGCATGCCGAACTTGTCGAACAGAATCGTCGCCAGCAGATGAGGGCCGATGAAGCCGCGCGGCGTGGCATGGAACGGCGCCGGCGGCTGGCTGATCGCCTCACAGTCCCGACACGTGAACTTCTCCCGGACCGTCTCGATCACTTTGAACCGACGCGGGATCTCCTCCAGCGTCTCGGTGATGTCCTCGCCCAGTTTCGCCAGGCGCGAGCCACCGCAACAGGCGCAGGTCGCCGGGGGATCAATTACCACGCGTTCGCGCTCGATATCCTCCGGAAAGGGCTTTCGGACCGGCCGCCGGCGCACAAAGGAGCGCCCGTTTGAGCTCCTGGCCGCGGCCTGCGCCGCAACCTCATCCTCCGTCGCGGCCATCACCAGTTCTTCGAGCTGTAATTCCAGCTGGTCGATCAGTCGCGCCGCGCGCTCAGACCGCTGGCCGCGCAGTTCGCGCTTCAGCTTTTCGATCGCCAGTTCCAGACGGGCGATCAGGGCCTCGCTGTCGGACAACAGGGCCTGCGCCTTGGCGGCTTGCGCCACAGCCCTGTCCCTCTCGGCGACAACGACATCCCGTTCCGCCTGCAACCTCTCACGCTCGGACAGCAGCGCCAGATAGGCGCTCACAAGGTCGTCGGGAAGATCGACAGGCGTTGACGGCATGACGCCATTCGAACAGAATGTCCCTGTACTTTCAATCGAATAATGCTACCCAGCCCGTGTTGGACGCCAGGTTTCCTGCGGATTGCGCCAGTCGATTCCGGACAGAAGATAAGACAGCTGCGCCGGTGAGATCGCAACAGCGCCGCCCTCCACATTCGGCCAGATGAACCGGCCTTTCTCCAGTTTTCGCGTGAACAGGCAGGCTCCCTGGCCGTCATGCCAGATCACTTTGATCAGGTCACCTTTGCGCCCCCGGAAGCAAAAAAGGTGGCCTCCCAGAGGATCATGCTTCAATATCTCCTGCACCCGAAGAGCCAGAGTGGGGAAGCCACAGCGCATGTCGGTGTGCCCGGTTGCCAGCCAGACCTTCACACCCTGACCCATCGGAAACGGGTTCATGGCAACGTCTCCAGACCACGTATGATCCGCAGCAATGCCTCAACGTCGACATCCCGGTCCACACTCACACGCCTGCCGTTCGCGCTCATGACTTCCATGCGACCGTGGTCGGGTGTGAGAGGTTGCATAGGTGCAGCCGATGCAGGCTGCGCGGCTGCACCACGAGACGCGGGAACGATCAGTGCCGGAACAAAGCCGTCCGTCGAACGGCTGACGAGCCTTCCTTCCCGCGCGGCCCTGCGCCACCCGTTCAACTGCCAGCGCGTGATCCCATGGCGCTGCGCCGTTGCGGTGACCTGGCGCGGGCCGCTATAGCTTTCCGCCACAATCGCCAGCTTCGCCTCATCAGTGAACCGCCGTCGGCGACCGCTCTCGACGATCTCCATCCTGCTGACGCGCCCCGGGCGAGCATCCATCATGTCCATGGCTAAAGCACTGTCTATATTGACGTCTATATAAACAGACCATCCACAGTCTCACTCACTAGAGCATCGGACGGTTAAACGGACGCATATCCGGCAGCCCTGAGGAAGTTCCAACATTCTCGCGGCTCAAACAAATCGCATATGTCACCGAGCGCGCGCCAGAGTGCGTCGAACGTTCGGGCCTCAGCCTTGCGCAGGTGTGCTTTGATTTTGGCAAAGGCCTGTTCAATGGGATTAAGGTCAGGCGAATAAGCAGGCAGGAACAGGAACCAGGCGCCGCGTTCTCTCAGACACTGCGCAGCCTTTTCGCTCTTGTGGACCGCGAGATTGTCGAGGATCACCACGTCGCCTTTGCGCAGCGTCGGCGCGAGCTGCGTCTCGATGTAAGCCTCGAACGCCAACCGGGTGATCGGACCATCGATGATCCAGGGCGCGCACAACTCGTTGCACCGCAGCCCAGCGAGAAAGGTATGCGTCTTCCAGTGGCCGAAGGGCGCTCTCATGCGCAGGCGCTGGCCCCGGCGAGAGCGGCCGCGCAGGCGCGTCATCTTGGTGTTGACGTAAGTCTCATCGAGAAACACCAAGCGGTGCGGCTGCTCGCGCATGCGCGGCTGACGGTGAGTATGCCAAACCCGGCGCTCATCCCGCACGTCGGTGCGTGCGCACTCCGCCGCCATTAGGGCTTTTTTTATAACTGAAGCCGCGCCGGCACAGGAAGCGCGAGAGCATCGCCGGGGCTGCCACCACCCCATGTTCCTCCAGCAGCCGAGCCGCGAGTTCGGGCATGGTGATGGCAGGGCTTGCCTCGACGGCCTGGATCAGGAAGCTCTCATAAGGCACGAGCTTGCCGCCTCCCGGCGGGCGGCCTTGCCGGGCCGGCGCCGGCGAACCGGTGTCCCGCGTTCGCCGCACCAGCTTGATGGCGAAGCTCTCGCTGACATCAAAGTGCTCGGCTGCCGCTCGGCAGGTATGGCCCGCCTCGACAAAGTCGGCGACGCGCACCCGAAGATCGAGAGAATAGCAGTGGCCCATGATCCACCTCCCGTGCAGGAGAGTGAATCACAGATCGCACCAGCCCAAAACCCCGGGAGTCGGATTTCCTGTCCGGTGCTCTAGCGCAATGCGTCCTTCCTCGGATGCGTACGTTGAAAGGTGCAGATGCGGAGATCGAAAGGATTCCGGCTGTCGACTTCATTCAACAAAGCCACGGCAGGAAGGTCGCTTCATGCCGGTCCGCGGGCGAACCGGCCTGGCCCGCTTCAGCGGGGAAAAGCCGACGTTCATTGCGAAGGTGGAAGGTGAAGGTTCGACCACAGCGGCCTCAGGCCGGCGGAGTAGGGCGTGAAGGTGCTCCGCTGTACCACGGCGTCAGGCGCGGCATCCAGCGGCGCACCTCGGCGGCATAGGCCTCGTACTGCGCCCCATAGGTCCTGCGCAACGTCGGTTCCTCGTAGACCAGCACGAAGAGGTGGGTAACGACGCCAAACGCCAGAGCGTAGATCAGCAGCGTCAGGCAGCCGATGAGCAGTCCTTGGCCAGCGATCAGCGCGGTCACTGCGAGGTACATGGGATTGCGCACATAGCGGTAGGCGCCCGAGACCACCAGCGTCTCGGTCGGATAGATCGGCGCCGGCGTGCCGCGGCCCTGCCATGCGAAGCGGGCGAAGGAATCAAGAAGGACCGTGGTGCCAAAGAGGATCAGCGCGCCACCCAGCCAGCGCACCGGCTCAAACCCGAGCAGCGGCGCGTTCATGCGCCACCCGGTCGTGTACCACGGGATGAAGACGCCGAGCAGACCTGGCGCGGCGAAGAGAAACACGATCGAGCCGAGGACGGGCATGATGCCGCGAGAAGAAGACTGGTTCATGCCAAGTCATTACCTCCCAATCGGAATGCATCCGAGCTGCTGGAAGAGGCCGAGCCGGTCCAGTTCAACCCAGTCCTCTTTCAGCTTGCCGCCGACGAAGTGGCTGATGATGATGACGGTCCACGTCACGTGGCGACCGGACGCGGCGATCCCTTGCCATGCGCCCTGCTGGGTCGCCTGCCAGTGGCCACGCCAGACGCCTCGGTCGCCGGCGAAGAACATGTCGTCCAGGGTGTAGGCGGCGTCCGGAAAGGCGGCGAAGAAACCTTCCATCGCCGCGCGCCAGGCGGACAGGCTATGGATCGTCTCCATGCCCAGCCAATGCGACGTCAGATCATCGTCCCAGTACTTGTCCAGGGCGTCCAGACGATGCCCGTTGAAGACCTCGTCGATGTAGGCGCGGATCAACGCCTCGTGCTGGTCTGCTACCATGATCGTTGCTCCTCCAGGTGCTAAAGGTCGACCGGCCCGTGTCGTCGTCTGGCACGGGCTGGGATGGCCGGCGAGTGATTGCCGGACGGGAGGGGAGGGGCAGGATGCTCATGGAGCATGTCCTCGAGCCAGTGACGAGTGCCACGTTTTCCGCAGGTCGGCGATGCCCGCAGGATAGCGCAGAATTTCCCCCAACGCATGGATCATCATAGGGGCGGAAGGGCCACAACGAGCACATTTGCGAAGTAGATCGAATGTCAGCTTACGTGGGGAACACCGGTCGTTCCTGTGAGGTGCGGATCATCGCCGTCTGACCCGCTCCGGATCATTCTGAGGTCAGGGGGCACGGTGAGCGCTCGCGATCGGATCAGAGATCAGTTTTCAGCATGTCGTTGGGCCGTCTCGGATGCTCGCCCGGGCTACTCGGAACTGTCCGGCGGGTCATCCGGGAGTGCGGAGCCGAGCAGACGAAGGGCTCCTGCGATGAGGACAATGGCCGCCGGTTTCACGAGCATCTCCCACGTAATGCGCGTCTCAAGCTCCACCACGGCGGTGACGAAATCCACGACCAGGTAGACCAGAACCACCTGGATCAGGGTGATCTTAATCTCGCCGAGGCCCTCAACCCGCATCCACAGCGGGGCCTTGGTACGAAGGCCGGAGGGCAGACGAAAGGCAAAGCCGAAGGTGATCGCATAGGCAAACACGATCAGGACGAGGCCGAAGAGGAATGCATCCATGGCCTGCATCACTGTAGCGATGACCAATGTTTCCGTGTCGGCGCTCGGCTGAACAACCATCTTCAGGGCATAAGCCAATTTCAGGCAGCCCTCGAAGAACATCAGCATGGCACCGAGTGCCGCCCCAAGAGCAGCGACAAGTGTGACCCAGCGCAGGGACAGGATGAAGTGGATCATCTGCCGACGAGCCCTCAACCGGTATCGTGGTCAAGGTACGGTTTTAACATACCACCCAGGAAACACACCTCATTCCAGCCGAGATACGTGCAGCCGCTCGACCTTGGGCATCGTCAACTAAACCGAAGAGTGGCCCTGAGTGGGCACGAAGCAGGTCTGAGCCAAATTTCCGCAGTGGCGGCGTAAGCGCACCGGGAAACGGCCGGGATGTGAGACACGAAATTGGCCCAATGAGAAGCCGGAGTAGCCGAGGGGTCCTTAGCGCCTTGCAGGGTCGATTGGCATCGCTCGCTAGTGAACTGCCCACGAGACAGCTTCGGAACTCTCCCGGATACGCCGAGAAGACGTTTTATACAGTTCCGCAAGGTGTTGTATCGGAATTACGCTCCCCATCCAGAAAGCTCCCGGTCTCCGAACTTTTGCTCTCCCGGTGCCGCGACACGGTCGAGCTCTTGTCTGATGGCTCGCACCGTGATGGGTCCAAGGCCTTCGAAGCGCTCGAGCTGGTCAGCGACGGCCCTGAGCTCATCGATCGTCTGGATGTTCTCGCGCTGGAACACATCCCAGGCCAGTTGAGGTAAGTAGAGGCCCTCAATGGGTCCTTCGCAGGTTGGAAAATGACGGGGCATGTGCTGGTCCTGAACCTGACAGGCGGGAGCGCACGTATCTCTCGGCCACCGGTGCCTGGATCACTCATACCGGTGACGTTGGACAACGTCTCAGCAGCCAGCCTGTTCAGGTCTGTGGCCTCGGGACAGAGATCAGCGCTTAGTCAGACGCAAGGACTCAAGGGGAGGAACTCCATTTCCTCCAACCAGGCGTGGGTTGCGGCCTCGCGGGCGGTCTGCTCGTCCTCGAAGTCACGATCAGTGGGCTTTTCGAAGCCGCAGACGTGGCACTGCACAGCGGCGGCGAAGCACCTATCGCTTGTGGCAAAGCTCAGGACAGAGGCTGCAGCGCAGGAGCATTGTGGGCAGAGCCTCTGGCCCATGTGGCTCTTCCTCTCAGCGAGTGCGGCGGCTTCATGAGAGGCTAACACATATGGCGCCGCTTTCGAGCCAAGCAGACTGCGACAAATTTGTGCGGCGCAAAATGGCTAGCGATCCGGGCAAGGCATGGTGACCCTGATATCTCCCCGGCAGTTGCGATCCATGATCCGTACCCCTCTCTGGGAGGGAGCAGGGGCAAAAGGCTGTTGGCTGCTCTGTGGGCATCACTACAGCCGCAGAGGGCAGGTCAGGTATGAGGAGCAAACCTTCACACGGCCGCGCTTGACGGCCGCGGTTGACCTGAAGCGGTCCACCAGCGTGAGATTAGCGAGCTTCCGAGATGGAGACCAGGCATTGTACAACCGCGATCTCAGGTCTCGATCAATGTATCCTTGAGAGACGAAGGGGCCAATTCGACAAGCTTAACCGCTTCAAGCGCGTGGCGTCCCGGTGCGAGATGACGGCGAGAAGCGTCAGTTCAATCGCGGCCCTTGCGCCCGTTTCCATCATCGTGAACTCTGTTCACGGGCCCTCGTCTGGACATGTTCCAACCTGATGGAGAACCCCGATGGCTGACCTGTTTGACACTTGCCTCACCTTCACACTCACCGAGGAGGGCGGCTATGTCGATGATCCAGCCGACCCCGGGGGCGCGACCAACAGGGGCATCACCTTGGCCACCCTGCGGCACTGGGATCACGAGCCGACGCTCGGTCCCGCCGACGTGCAAGACATGACCCAGCAGACCGCGGCAGCGATCTACCGCGCGCTCTACTGGAATGCGCTGCGGGGTGACGCCCTGCCTGCGGGCGTCGATCTCAGTACCTTCGACTTCGGGGTGAATGCGGGCACCCGGCGCAGCGCAGAGCTGCTGCAGCAGGTCCTCGGCTTCCCCCCAGACCAAGTGGACGGCGCCGTCGGCCCGGAGACGCTACGTGCCGCCCTGACAGCGGACGCGGCGACAGTGATTGGTGGGTTAGCCGAACGCCAGGCTGCCTACTACCGCGGCCTCCCGGAATTCGGTCGCTTTGGGCGGGGCTGGCTTGAGCGGACCGAGCGACGCCGGCAGGCGGGGCTGGCCATGCTGCAGAGCACCCAGGTAGCGTGAAGCGCCTGTTGCATCGCGACCATGCTCCGGAAGTCACAGCCGCAGGCGGTGTGGCCAGGTCCGAGATTGGCGGATCCGGGTCCGGGCTGCCGGCGGAGGACAGCGCGCGATGACGGCCGCCATACCCTGCGGCGTCAGCTCGGGGTGCTGATTTTGTCGGCGACCGTCCGCACCAGAGTGTCCACCAAGCGGAAGACGATCTCGACACTAAAGCCGACGAAGAAGGCCAGGGCGCCGAGCGGCAGCGACATGCCCTCCAGCCGAACCGGCTGGTCATTGGTCCAGAGCACGCCAAGCAGCCCACCCAAGGTCGCGCCGAGCACCATGCGCAGGGTCCCGTGGATGCTCTCCCATGCCTCAAGCGTGGAGGTCTGGATCTGCCGGTTTATATTGCGGAAGACGTAGACCCAAGCCCCGAGCAGGCCCAGCAGGATCGGCATGACAAAGCCCGTCAGCGCGGTCAGAATGATCAGGCTCCGCAGCTCAGTAGACTCCCATTCCTCCTCTGAGAGTCCGGTCGTGTGGTCCAGATCCCGCGGGGCCAGCCAAGTGATGGGCGAGACGTAGGCGAGGCGGCTGGAGATCACATTCCAGTTCCGCAGCTCCTGTCGGATGATCCTCAGGCGACCCAGCGCATCCGCCATCTGCGCGCACAGGAGGTTCCCTTGGCCGCCCCGGCCAGCCTGTTCCGCCTGTGGGCTCGGCCCGTGCGCCGCTGGCGGCGCGGTGGGCTGAGGGCAGTCGTAGTCCGCAGCACCGCCGGCGGCCGAGGAGGCCGCGCGCGCCACGCCGAGGCTGTTCGCGACGGCCTGGTGCTCGGTGCGGATCTGCTCGAGCTGCTGGACCGCCCGTCGCCCCCGATCCACATGGACCAGCAGCAGGATCGTGGCCAGGAAGATCACGATGCCAAACACCGCGCTCCCCCGCACCCAGCGAAACAGCCACTGGGCTTGAGACCGCGTGTCGCTCGGCAGATCCTCGTCCTCATCACCCACGAAGGCCCGTGTGAGGCGGATGGACTTGACATTGGCAGGGGCCGCCAAGTCCGTCAGAACCTCCAGGCTCTCATAGAGCTGCCCAAGCAACCGTCCGTCGCGGGCGATGGCCTCTGGCGCGACGACCAGGAGCGCGGCATGGGGTTCGAGGGCAATCCGCGGGGCGGAGCCGGGGGGCACCACTCGGCCGTTGACCGCGGGGATGGACAGGGCCGAAGCCTCGGCCCTGCATGCGAAGTGCCGGATGAGCACGCGGAGGTCGCTTTGCAGACGCCTCACCCGTTCGACGGCGTCTGATCCGGGAGGCAGGTCGGTCGGGCTGCTATTCGCGGCGGGGCCGGTCACAGCCTCGGGCTGCGCATCGGCCGGCGGAAGCGGCGCGCTCATCGCCGCAAGGCGCCTGATTGTACGGGCTCCCGCCATTGCCAACGACCCCCAGCAACGGCCGTCCACTCCTCATGCGTCAGGCGCGTCAGCATCGGGCAACCTCCTGGGAGAGGCTCGATGCTCCACAAACATGGTTAACAAACTCTTAGGCCGCTCACATGACCCAAGAAGGTGCTCACAGTGCGCACTGCCGCCGTTCCGGCGGTGAGTGAAGATGGCTCGGCGCCTATTGAGATGATAGATGCGGCCGAGGGCGCGGACGTGTCCCAGTTCCAGGGCGAGGAAATCGCACAGTCTGGTGAGCCCGAGCAGACCTCGGCGCTGATCCCCCGGATCCTCATCTCGGGTGGGCGAACTCGGCTCAGCCGAGAGCGTCAACACCCCTATCGAGCCGATCAGCGACCAGTTCAGCGCGGCGATGGGTGCCTCGCGGGCTGCCGTGGATGCCGGCTGTGCTCCGTACGACTGATCGGCCGGCCAAGCCGGCTTGGTGGTGGCGCCCGACCCCTCTGTCACTGGCGGGAACTCCGGGGGCGTTCAGCACCTCGCGGTCGCAAAAGCTTCGAGGGTCATCGTCGCGATCAACATGGACGAGAAGGCGCCGATCGTTCAAGTGGCCGCTGATAACCCCTCAGCGACCTCTTCCGGTTCCTGCCACAGCTCCACGACAAGTTGAAAAGGTCGATCCATGAGGAAGCCATATCTTCCACGTTAAACAGGAATGTCGTTCTTGCCACTTGTCGGAAGTCGCGCTTGGGTCTGCTCACGATGGGAACACCGGATGCTCCTGACGGGCAGGCGGATCTCCTAGCGTACTCCTCAGCGGTGATACAGACGGATGCGATGATCGCTGTTACAGTAGGCGCAGGGAAAGCTATCAGGCTTTCCGGCTGCTCCCATTATTTGATGGGATGGGATCGGAGCAGGGCGACACATGATCCTCCTGGACACCCAACCCCTCTGGCTGTCGGGCGCCCTGCTCATTGGTGTGGCCACCCTGCTGGCGATGGCTGCGCCCATCTTTGTTCGTCGGCGCGTGCCTTCGGAGCGGCTCAGAATCAACAATGAAGTGGCGGGCTTCACCTTCGCGACCGTCGGAGTGCTTTATGCGGTGCTGTTGGCGTTTGCCGTGATCATCGTCTGGGAAAAGTTCAGCGAAGCAGAGCATGCTGCAGCCCAGGAGGCAGGCGCGGTAGCAACCCTCTACCGCCTGGCCAACGGGATTGGAGAGGGTCCGGGCGAGGCACTGCGTGAGAGCTTAACCCGCTACGCCAGGGCCGCCGTCACAGAGGATTGGCCTGCGATGGCACGCAGTGAGTCAAGCCGCGAGGTCACCCGTGCCCTCGACAGCACCTATACGGCCCTGCTCACGTTCACCCCGGATGATGGCCGCGGAACGGCGCTCCTGGATGAGGCGCTCCGTCAGCTGGATCTCCTGACCGAGGCCCGCCGCACGCGGCTCATCCTGGCCTCCGGCGCGGTTCCCGGCGTACTCTGGTTCGTGCTCGTCGGGGGAGCCTTTGTAACGGTCGGCTTCACGCTGTTCTTCGGCACCGAGAACTTGCGCGTTCAGGCATTGATGACCGGGATCCTGTCATTCCTGATCTTCTCCGGGCTACTCGTGATCATTGCCATCAACCATCCGTTTGCGGGACCCGTGAGGGTGCATCCGGAGGCACTCTTGGAGGTGCTGGAGGATTTAGGAGAGAAAGCCCAGCCGTAACCGCTGGTGGAACTGGGTACTGCTGGTGCAGAGGAGCATGGCCCGGAACTGCTGCATGTCTCGGAAGCAGACCGAGTGTCTGCTTCAGACTGCGACACCGGACGTTCCCGCAGAGTAGCGAATAGCAGAGGCTGGCCTTGAGCCGGCCTTGGCGGCTCAAGGGTGACATACTTTTAGCCCGGTCCTGAGGACATCATATGTGTGCATCGTTATGGAGGGCCACATGACCGAACGAGAGTTGACGTTCATTGAGAGGTTGGAACAAGAACGCCAATTTTGGGGCGCGCACCCCTCTATTCAATGTGAGCTCAATCAGATTTGGATTGGCGCTGCGCAAGGGTTGCCGTGAATGCAATCGTTGTCACCCAGTACGCAGGGTCACGCGAGAGACTATAGAACTCGTCGAGAGTTGCCTGGGATATCCCGCCGGCATCGTCAACTTAACGGCTTGAGATTAGTCTGCTCGCCTGGAGCGTCAGATCAGAGACCAGGGGCGGCGCCCGTTACCTCGGACCAGACTCTGAAGGCGTGAGCTCGGGACCTGCGGTGATCGGCGGCGTTGGTGTTGGCGCGGCGTCGGAAGAGATTTGCCACCTGATCGTGGACTGAGAGGAAGCGTTGGGCCTGACCAGCTGATTTGAAGCACTTCATGATCCGCTCGCGTCGTCGGGTGGGTTGGTGACTGTTTTCTGCCCGGTTGTTCAAGCCTTTATGCTGCCGATGCTCCACGCCAGGCATGACAACCCTCTTCGCGGCGGCATAGCTGGCCAGTTTATCCGTGATCATCACGCGCGGTGCCATGCCCTGCTTCTTGAGCAGCTTTCGCAGCAGACGCTTGGCCGCTTTGGCATTGCGACGGCTCTGAACCAAGATGTCGAGTACGGCTCCATGCTGGTCGACCGCTCGCCAGAGCCAGTGCTTTCGGCCTGCAATGCTGATGGCAACCTCGTCTAAATGCCATTTGTCTCCCGGCGCCGGAAGACGCCTGCGGATCTGCTTGGCAAAATCCTGACCGAACTTCATCGCCCACTGCCGCACCGTCTCGTGGCTGACCTCGATGCCGCGGGCCGTCAGCATCTCCTCTACCATTCGCAGACTGAGAGGAAATCGAAAGTACAGCCAGACGGCATGGCTGATCACTTCAGCCGGAAAGCGGTGACGGGCATAGCGGGGGTGATGGATCGAGTGCATCCGTCCTATATGGCTCCATCGGGTCACCCGCCGGTTAACCTGACGGTGCCGCCCTGAGGCCCGGTAGCTCTGGTTCTCGAACGTCCGGTCTGTGATCCGGCCCTGCTTATGGGCAAAGATGGCCTGAGCCATGGAATTGCGGGCCTCGCCCTTGTTGAGGCCGACATGGCAGCGCCGCCGCAGGTCCGGACTCTCCAGCCAGTCGAGCGTGAACAGGCTCCGCTCGATCCTTCCGATTTCCTGGAGGGCGAGGTCCACCCGGTTCCGGCGCTTGTAAGCACTCAGCTTCTTCAGCATCACAGAGGGAGCAACGGTGCCAGCCTTGAGGGAGGCCGCCAGATGCAGCACCTCGTCCCAGCCTTGACTCACCACGTCGGCGCGGATCGGGCGGCCCATCAATGGCTGGAGACTGCTCGGCACCTCCAGGCCCGCCATGGTGGCCAGCCGCCGATCCTTCAGATCCCGCAGGCGGGGCACAAACCGGAAGCCGAGCAGATGGCACAGGCCAAAGACGTGGTCGGTGGCGCCGCCCGTGTCGGTGTAGTGCTCCTGGATCGACAAACTGGTTCCGTGGTGCAGCAGGCAATCCAGAACATGCGGCGCCTCGCTCGTGGTGGCCGAGATCACCTTGGTGTGGAAAGGGCCGTATTGATCCGACAGGTGGGTGTAGAACTTTACGCCAGGATCCGAGCCATACTTCGCATTGACCTCGCCGGCTCCGGCACTCCTGCGCCCGGTACGGAAGAATTGCCCGTCTGAGGAGGATGTGCTCCCGTCGCCCCAGAGGGCTGCCAGCGGGAGACGTTGATGCGCATTGACGATGGCCCCGAGCGCTGCCTTGTAGGTTTCCTCCCGCAGGTACCAGGAGTGCACCCAAGTGAGTTGAGCCTTGGTCACGCCCTGAGAGGCATCCGCCATCCTCTCGATGCCGAGATTGGTCGCATCGGCCAGCACCGCCGCCAGAACAGCCGTCACATCATCGACTGGTCTGCCGTCACGTAGATCTGTGAAGCGATGCGCAAAGCCAGTCGCCTGTGCAACTTCGTTCAGCAACTCGGTAATGCGGATAGTCGGCATCAGCAGGTCGAGATCGCGATCAAGCCGATCCGCTTCTGGAGGCGTGAGGGCCCGCAGTGGGGTCACATGCAGTTCCTCGCCACGCAGGGAGACGCCCGGGACGGCGTTCTTGCTCAGCGTCCGGGCGAACCGCTTCAGCCGCCACTCAAGAAGCTGGCTTCGCTCCGCCAAATACGCGTCCGCATCATCCGGGGCTTTCAAGGTGGCGATCGCTGACGGGGCAGAGGCCGGAGGCAGCAGATAGGTATCGAAGCGCTGGTAGTTGCGTGTGCCCTCAACCCAGATGTCGCCGGAGCGCTGGCGATCCCGCAGCACGGCGAACATGGCCGTCTCATACAGCCGCCGGTCCGGCTGCCCAGACTCCATGATTAGCTGCTGCCACGTCTTTGGAAGGAATGACATCGGAGGCTTCTGGGGCAAGTCCCGACGACGGGAGCGAAGACTGTCCCGGACCACGTTGAGCGCCGCAAGAACAGGGTTGAGCCGGCTGGTGCTCCGGAAGGTGAAGGCTTCCAGAAAGGGCAGGGCAAAGCGGCGTACCGTCATGAACTTCGCGGCCGCCATGACCAGGGTGTCACCATCAGCGAGTTGGGCCAGCTCCTCAACCTGCGGCTGGAGTTTGATCAACCGGCTCCAACCGATCTCCTCATCAATGATCTCGAACGGGTCACCCCGTGTAGCGCGGGCCGTGCTCAGGGCCGTAATGGTAGAGTGGAACAGGCGCATCAGGCGGCTGACTTCACGACCTGTGGTCTGATAGGCGCGCTCCTGGCGTCGGCGGGCACGGGTGAAGAGGCCGCCCACCAGCCGATCAAACATCGCGATGGCAGCATCGGCCAGTTTAGCCTCGAGTTCGATGATCTGCGCCACGAGCGTCGCCCGACGCCGGCGCACGCCATATTCGTCGAGCAGGAAGGCTGGAGCAACAGATCCCTCGCGCACGAACTGCTGGAACCGTCATTCGTGGACCCGGTCTACGATCTCGGGGCTGATGTGGAGGGACCGAACGTAGGACAGTCTCTCGAGAAGCGCCGTCATGTTGGAGGAATTAGGTGCTTCGGCGATATCACGTAGCCAGGCGAGGGGAGTGCGCCTGAACGTGGCGTCATTCACCAGCACGGCATCGATCGCCTTGAGCTGATCCTTTGTCAAAGGAGCAAGAAGCGCCTCGGCAGCACGCTTGCGGGCCAGGGCTCTGCCGGCACGGGCAAGCCGCTCAAGCCTGTTGGGCGCTGGCAGAATGATCCGATGAGCGCGCAACCGGTCAAGAACACCCTGAACAATCTCTACCCCATTGTCCGTCGTCCAGGCTGCTTCCGCCGGAACACTCAGCATGAGCGGCCAGTCCTCCTGCATTGCGGGCCGCAAGTTCAGACGCGCCATCAATTCGGCGGCATGATCGAGCCGGGTTTGTGGCCGCCGGCTGTAGTCCTCGAAGACGTAAGGTGAGACCTGAAGCTGACCCGCCAGGAAGGTGAGCATCTCTCGCGGAGGAGCCTCGTTGAGGCGCAGCCCAAACCCAGGATACCGCAGAAGACAGAGTTGCACCGCAAATCCGAGCTGGTTGCGGGCACCGCGCGCTTGCGCAACACCAGATCAAGGTCGTCTTGGCTGAGGGTATAGTGCTTGATGATCAGATGTTCCTGCCGAGGGACACCGAACACGAGTTGGCGTTCATCGTCAGTCAGCAAGCCACGTTGTGCCATTGTACGCCCCTACATGGCCCCGGCTTGATGATTGGAAGGAGGCCGGGGTC
The DNA here is from genome assembly GCF_025460875.1 of Microvirga yunnanensis. Lineage (NCBI taxonomy): Bacteria > Pseudomonadati > Pseudomonadota > Alphaproteobacteria > Hyphomicrobiales > Methylobacteriaceae > Microvirga > Microvirga yunnanensis. The sequence goes on along the minus strand of NZ_JAMXFI010000032.1, from coordinate 26,193 downwards.
CTGGACGGGATTATCGGATTGACGGGAGCGGCGTGCCGAATCCCGTTTGGCTGCTGTCCACAGAGTGAGCGGGGAGGGCGGCGGCCACCCCTGTCCATATCTTCTATGTTCCCGCTTTGTCCGGTTTACCGAGGATTATTGCACAAACCTTGCGCGCTCCCCCTTCACGGACGATTGCGGGCTATGAGGCCATGGCGATGATCCGCAAGGAACAGGTTGTCCGCGCACCAGCGAGTGACATGGGCGCTCAGCGCGACTTCATTGCCGCGCTCTTCGGCACGGCCGCTTGACCTGAGGTCCATTCCGGCTCGCGCGCGACCTATGTCCAGGGTTGCAACGGAACCCTGTCGGGTACGGTGCTCAAGAACCGAGATGCCGTCTGAACCATCCCGTGCAGAGACCCGGATGGTGACATGGGTGTTGAGGAACCAGAGGTCTCGATGATCAGCGGCATCATCCATGCCTGTGCTCTCCCTAGCAGCACAATCGCCAACAAGCGTACCGGTGCTGCGATGCTGTACAAGGGAAATTCTGGGATCAGCCGGTGCGCTGTTTCCGGTACGAGTTCTTCACTGCGATCTTCCCGTCCTGGAACGTGAAGACATCGCAGCCCTGGACTTCTACGAGCGCCATCTGGCCCAGTTGCGCGATCAAGCGGGCAAAGCGACCCAGCCGCTCCAACCAGCGTGCTGCGCTTGGATTAACCCAGGTCTCTTCCACGTTCGAGATAAGTTTGTCCAACCTCATTCGGGAAGACCCGCTTTCCGAAGCCCGTCCGCATAAGCCGGAAGCTTACCAAGAGCAGGAACGACCTGGATGATCTGCGAGATCGTTATGGACGGGTAGGCAGCGCAAAGCTTGGAAGCCGCCCGCCTTGCATCCTCGATCCGTCCTGCATTGGCGTAGGCTGCTGTCAGGAAGCGATACACCCAAACCGCGCTGGGCTTCTCGGCCAGACCTTTTTCGATCCATCTGACCGCTTCCTCATAGTCGGCCCGAACGAAATGAGCCCCGGCGATCCCAAACAACGTGTTGTAGTGCATTGGGTCTAGCGGACTCAGCCGGATCGCGCGCTCGAAATGCTCAATGGCTCGCTCTGGTCGGGATTTGTAGACATTGAGATATCCGCTCCGCGACCAAGCCCACGCGGAGTTTGGGTCTAGAGCCAGAGCCTTCTCAACAGCGGAAAGACCCAGATCAAACTGGCCGAGAAGCGAGTATGCGGTCGCGAGCGCGGTGAGGATAAGAGGATCATTGTTGTCCAGGGATGCGGCCTCCTGAGCCAACCGGAACGCTTTTTCCCGGTCCTCATCCGGCGTTGCCGTCCGGGTGTAGACTACGTCTTGAGCATGACCCCACGCGGCAAGTGCCTTCGGTAGGGCATATGTGGGGTCAAGGCGTATTGCTTCACGTGCGAACCTGAGCCCCTCTGTAATCTCGTCTGGCTCCTGTGACCAGAGTGCCGGAAAGGCTCGCATCACGTAGTCGTAGGCATCGAGATTATCTGGGCGCTTTCGCTTGGCCCGTTCGATCTCGGACAAGGTAATCCTGGGCTCAACTGCTCCAACAACAGCCTCTGTGACTCGATCCTGGAGGTCGAAAATATCCGAGACCTCGCCATCATACCGGTCACTCCACACGTGGATTCCGGCTGCGGCGTCGATAAGTTGAGCCATAATCCGCAGGCGTTGGCCTGACCGCCTGATACTTCCCTCCAAAATGTATCGGACGCCAAGTTCTCGTCCCACTTGGCGTGGATCGACGGCCTTGCCCTTGTAAGTAAAGGTGGAACTACGGGAGATGACAAAAAAGGAGCGCACACGGGATAGAGCGGCGAGAATTTCCTCCACGATACCATCGGCCAAATAGTCCTGGTCCGGGTCTCCACTCATATTCGTGAAGGGGAGGACGGCAATCGACGGTTTATCCGGAAGGGGGAGAGCCTTCGCTGACGCTGCTGCTGGTGTCGAGCCTGAGACAGGCGAAGGTGAAGTCGTGACACGGTAGACGCGAACCGGCCCGTCGATGTTCTTCATTTCCTGCGGACCGAGATCATCGAAGCCGAGGGTTGGTGATCGGCGAACATACGGGTAGGTGGCGTCAGAGATGTAGACGCTTCCGGGTTCAGCATGACTCTCCAACCGCGCCGCAACATTTACTCCGTCCCCAAGCAGATCACCGCCTCGGACCATAACATCGCCGACATGCACCCCAATTCGAAACTGAAGATGACGATCCTTCGGTGTGTCTTGTGCCATCTGGGCAATGGCCTCCTGCACAGCTACAGCACATTGGACGGCATCAACGGCGCTGGGGAATTCGGCCAGGACACTGTCGCCTGCGGTATTAGCGATCCGGCCTCCATGTTCTGAAATCAGGCGATCCATGATCTCGCGACGAGCGGTCAGGCTGCGGAGCGTTCCAGCCTCATCCCGGCTCATCAGGCGCGAATAGCCCGCTACGTCAGCCGCGAAAATGGCTACCAGCCGCCGCTCGACCTTATGCTCCTGCCGATCCATGGGACCCTCGGTGCCGCTTCAGGTGGGATTGTGATGCGGGTAGGGCACAGTGTCCAGCTTGGGTTGGGATCGAAGTATCAAGCTCAGCTTGGAACTTCAGGAGGGGACCGGTCGCGAGGGAGATTGGCGGGCCTTGTACATGGAAAATCCCACAGATTTGCAATTGCCAAGGCAAGTCGGTTGAGAGACCCTGGCAGTATGGACCGGTCTTCAGGCAGTTTGCCCGTTCGCGGCCTTCGAGGAGAGATCAGAAATGCCCCTCCAGACCCGCCTGACCGACGCATTTGGAATCGAACACCCAATTCTGCTCGCTCCTATGGACCTTGTTGCGTCCGGAAAACTCGCTGCTGCCGTCAGCCACGCGGGTGGGCTTGGCCTGATCGGTGGCGGTTACGGCAATGCCGAATGGTTGGAGCAGGAGTTCGCGGCGGCAGGCAACGCCAAGGTCGGCTGTGGGTTCATCACTTGGAGCTTGGCCAAAAAGCCTGACCTGCTCGACGTGGCGCTCCAGCACCAGCCTGCGGCGGTGATGCTCTCGTTTGGTGACCCAGGGTCGTTCGCGCACAAGATCAAGGAGGCCGGGGCGAAGCTCATTTGTCAGGTTCAATCCCTTGCCCAAGCGAGGGAGGCTGCCACCGCAGGAGCCGACATTCTTGTGGCCCAAGGCACCGAGGCCGGTGGGCACGGGGCGACCCGCACGACCTTGACCCTGGTCCCCGAGATCATTGACGCCTTCCCGCATCTCCCAGTGGTTGCCTCGGGCGGCATTGCCGATGGTCGCGGGCTGGCCGCCGTCTTGATGCTCGGAGCCGATGGGGTACTGATGGGCACCCGCTTCTATGCCTCGCAAGAGGCGCAAGGTCATCCAGAGGCCAAACAGCGGATCATTGATGCCTCGGGCGATGATACCCTGCGCAGCATTGTGTTCGATATCTCCCGGCGCAATCTCTGGCCTCAGCCCTACACGGGCCGGGTGATCCGCAATGCTCATGCAGAGCGGTGGTATGGGCATGAGGCCGAACTGCTTGAGCACCAGGAGGAAGAGGTGCAGCGTTACGCCGAGGCGAGAGAGCGCGGCGACTTCGACGTAGCGGCGGTCATTGCTGGGGAGGCGGTCGGCCTGATCCATGACGCACCGTCTGCCGCCGAGATCGTGGACCGGACCATCCTGGAGGCCGAAGCCCGGATCGCGCGAGGAACACGCTTGATCGTAAGCTGATGCTAAAGGATGACCCATAACGTCACTCCAGGTTTGAACAGCGTAAGCAGGCGCGGGAGGGAGACGCGCAAGCTGTACTCTCCTGGCGGACTGGCCTTGCGTACAGTTCGCGCAGGTCTCAGACGGGGCCTCGCCTGTATCCTTCGGTGAGGTTGTTTGGGTAGGGAGGCGGCTACAGACTACCCTGACACCTGACGCCTGAAGGATTGACGATTATGGTTCGCTTATTCATGCGGTTAGTGTGTGCCGTCATAACGCTGCTCCCGGCAGAGGGGCATGCTAACCATGACAGCCTGCCCGACCCGCCACCGGAGCACACAAGTCAGAAGCTGATTATGCTGTCCCACCCGGACCGAACGGCAGTCACGGTATCAGGCTTGTCTTCTGGAGGGTTCTTCGCGCATCAGTTTCATATCGCCTTCTCCAATCTCATCAAAGGCGCAGGTATAATCGCAGGTGGCCCGTATGGTTGTGTCGAGAACATCCCGAACCCTTGGACACCCTTCTGGTCAATGCCCCTGGATCGGGTATCGGCGGCAGTGGTAGCCTGCACCCACTACTATGGAGAACGCTACTACGGCCTTCGGCCTTCGCCACCAAGAGCCGAGGATTCCCTCAGGATTATCAGAGAGGCTGCGAACCAGGGTCTGATCGACAATCCGTCTGATCTCGCGGGCAGCCGCGTCTGGCTGTTCCATGGCAAGAGCGATGCCCTTATCCCACTCCAGGTGATGGAGACACTCAGACGACTCTATAACGCCCTCGGAGTTCGCGGGCCGAACCTCCAGTTCGACCAAAATCAAACTGGGTCTGCGGCCAATCACGGCATACCGGTCAACACGTTTGCCGGTGAGAGCAAGTTCCCGGTACGGAATTGCGGCCAGCACGCTTCACCGTTTGTAATCCAGTGCGGTTATGAAGCGGCTGAGATGCTCTTACGCCATCTCTACCCAGACGGCTTCAAGCCCGCCTCCGATGATCCTCATCGAGACGGAACGCTAGTCGCCTTCGATCAATCGGAGTTCTTCGACACAGCCGATGCGAGCGTTAGCCTCCACGGTGTCGGCTACCTGTACGTCCCAAACTCCTGTTCCGTCGAACAATGCCGTGTTCATGTAGCTTTTCACGGCTGTAACCAGAACGTGGACAGCGTCTATGACGACTTCATCCGGGATGCAGGCTATGATCGATGGGCAGCCAGCAACAACATTGTTGTGCTGTATCCCCAGACAAAGACCTCGGCGGCAAACCCGAACCGCTGCTGGGATTTCTGGGGCTACAGCGGATCAAACTATTATACCCGCAATGGACCGCAGATGCGAGCGATCAAGGCTATGATTGACCGTCTAATCGGCCAATCTCCGCAATGATGAGATCGCTAATGGAAGCTTAAACAGTTCGATGCGAAAGGTTAATTCAGGCGCGGGCGGTTACGAGAGGGGTCGAACCGGAGAGCATCACACTCGTACCCCAGCCTTTCGCAAACCATCGAATAAGAGTTCCCGCTTCTCGGGATTGCGGTAGCATGTCCGGTTCAAGTGGGTTCGCATCGCTTCCCAGCGGGTGGATTGCAACACACGTCCGACTTCTGCCGCCTCGGCCAGTCGCCCCATCTGTGCCAGCGCTGCGGTCAAATAGCGAAGCGAGATGGGATGATTGGGGTTCATCTCCAGGGCTCGCCGCGTGAACTGCTCCGACTCTTTGAAGCGGCTCCCCATGAAATGCACCGCCCCGATTGCGTTCAGCGTAATATAACCACGCGGGTCCAGTGGGTTGAGCCGCCGTGCCTTCTCCAAGCAAACAAGGGCGCGCTCGCACTCGTCGGTGTAGATCAGCACCCACCCGCAATTCGTCAGCACATACGATGAGTTGGGCTGAAGATACAGGGCGCGCTCGCAGAAGGTGACGGCTCGCTCCAGAACGCCTGAGAGCGAGGCCAAGGACCACGCAGCAACGGCGAGCACCCGCGCATTGTCCGGATCGCACTGAACCGCTTGGAGAGCCGCCTCCCGGCTCCGGGCCGCGTCTGCATCCCAGTCCTCGGTCCAACCTCCCACCATCAGACGGCCTCGACAATCAGCAAGGGCACCCCAGGCTTCCGCATAGCCGGGATCACGTTCGACGGCTTGCCGCAGCAGCGCCTCGGCGCGGCGAAAGCCGTGCTCGGTGAAGGCGTAGAACTCGGGCAGGGCGCGAAGATAGAGGTCATACGCCTCCAGGTTATTGGTCGCTTTGGCTCTGGCCCGGTCGATCTCAGCCGCTTGCAAGCTGGGCTCGATGGCCGACACCGCGCTCTCGGTGATCTCGTCCTGTAAAGCAAAGATGTCTATCAGGTCGCGGTCGAAGCGACCAGCCCAGATATCTGCGCCTGTGACAGCCTCGACCAATTGGGCCGTGATCCGCACCCGATTGCCCGCCTTGCGGACGGAGCCCTCCAGCACGTAGCGAACGCCAAGCTGGCGACTGACCTGCTTGATATCCACGGCCCTACCTTTCAGCGTGAAGACCGAGTTGCGAGCGATGACGAACAGCCACCGGCAGCGGGAGAGAGCCGCGATCAGGTCCTCCGTGATCCCATCCGCGAAATACTCCTGCTCCGGGTCGCCGCTCAGGTTTGTAAAGGGCAGGACGGCAATGAACGGCTTATTGGGAACAGAAAACTTTGGTCCAGGCGTCCGAAGAGAAGTGGTTCCACGGAGTGCGTAGACCCGTACTGGACGGGCGATGTTCTTGAGATTCTGCTCTCCCCTGTCCTCAAACGAAAGATCGAGCTTGCCTTGAAGCTCGTCGTAGACCTTGCCCGAGATACAGATGCCGCCAGGGTCAGCGATGCTCTCCAAGCGAGTGGCCACATTCACACTGTCGCCGAGAATGTCACCATCTCCGCCGACGAGAACATCTCCCAGGTTGATGCCAATTCGGAGTTGCACATCAGGGTATTCATGCTGGTGGTCGGCAATGGCGGTTTGCGTCTCCGCTGCGCATAGAACAGCTTCGACCGGACTGGCGAACTCCAGGAGTGCCCCGTCGCCCATTGTCTTTACGATGCGTCCTTGATGCCGCGCGGCGGCGGGTTCAATCATCTCGGAGAAGATGGTGCGGATTGCCGAGAGTGCGCTGGCCTCGTCCGCCTCCATCAGCCCGGACGCACCCACCACGTCAGCCGCCAGGATGGCTGCCAGTCGCCTCTCGACCTTGCGCTCCTGCCGATCCATGGGACCCTCGGTGCCGTTGCAGAGTGATTTTGCTGTAGGGCAGGGTGGCGTGTCTAGCCTACATCGGGGCTGGTTCTCTTCGCAGCTAAGCTTCGAGGTGTCGTGTAGGAGGAGCGGAGCGAGGCCCCTCGGCGCACCTGTCGCAGGGCGCTCCTATGGGGTGTATAGTGCGCTCCAGGTCGCCCAATTATCTCGAATTATAGCCAAGCTTGCCTGTTCAGGATAGATTCAAGCCGAATGGGCATAGGCTTATCGGATGACCAAGCAGGCAAACGCCAAACCGCTGATCCTCCTTCTGGAGGACGAGGTGCTTATTGCCCTCACTCTTCAGGACGAGTTGCAGGACGCAGGCTTCGCGGTCGCTGGTCCCTTCACAACCTGTGCTGCTGCTCTGGGGTGGCTTGGAGCAGCAACACCTTCCATGGCTATTCTGGATGCAGCCCTGAAGGATGGACCCTGTCGGGAGATCGCTCTGGAGCTTAGCCGTCGCGAGGTGCCGTTCCTGATCTACTCAGGACACCAGGAGAATGGGCAGCTTCTGGCCGAGTTCCAGCATATCACCTGGATCGAAAAGCCGGTCCCGTCTGTTGTTCTGGTCCAAGCCTGTCAGAAGCTTCTCGTCGGCTGCGTCTAAATTGCCATGGGAAATCAGCCGCTTCGCTCGAACTAACATAGGTTATACGCGTTCCCACGGGTGATCTCAGCGGTACCTGACACGTGTTGAACGACAAATTGCTCCCAGCTTGGACGGAACGTGACCGGCTCGCAGTCCTGCGCAGCTACCGGGTTCTCGATACGCCGCCTGAACCAGCCTTCGACGATTTGGTGCAGCTTGCTGTCCGTGCCTGTTGGACGCCCATGGCTCTGATCAGCCTGATCGACGAGCGCAGGCAGTGGTTCAAGGCCGAGGTGGGACTGGGCGTGCGTGAGACGCCGCTCGACCGCTCCATCTGTCTCACGGCCATGCTTCAGCCGGGGCTAACCATCGTCCCTGACCTGACCGAGGACCCTCGGTTTGCACGCAATCCCCTGGTCGCAGGGGAGCCGCATCTGCGCTTCTACGCTGGAGCGGTGCTGCGAACACCTGACGGAGTGCCGTTAGGTGCGCTGTGCGTCCTTGACTTTGTTCCGCGCCGCCTGACCGAGGATCAGGTTGATACCCTACAACTGCTCGCGCGGCAGGTGATGTCGCACCTGGAGCACCGCCGCGCCATTGCCGAGCGCGATGAGAAGCTGGAGGCCAGCCACCAGATCGAGCAGCGGCAATCCTTGCTGGTCCGTGAGCTTCACCACCGGGTGAAGAACACCCTGGCCACCGTCCAGGCGCTGGTTGGAGCCACAGGCCGGTCCGCCGGCAGCTTTGACGCGTTCTATCGCTCGTTCTCGAACCGGATCACTTCGTTGGCGAAAACCCACAATCTGCTGACGGAGGATTATTGGCAGACAGCACCCCTGCGGGAGATTGCCCTCACTGAGTTGAAGCCCTTCGCCGAGAGCAGGCAGCCCCGCTTCATGCTGCTGGGACCACCTGTTGACCTTGCGGCTGATCTGGCGGTTCCGGTCGGCATGGCGTTGCATGAACTGACCACCAATGCCGTTCGGTATGGGGCGCTTTCCGTCTCGGAAGGATATGTCGAACTCCGCTGGAACGTCACCGAAGACCACGGTGTCAGAAAGCTCCATCTGGAATGGAACGAGTGCGGAGGACCTCCGGTGAATCAGCCGCAGCATCAAGGCTTTGGCTCGACGCTGCTCCAACGGGTTCTTCCGATGCAGTGCAATGCTGAGGTAGAGGTCCAGTATGAAACTCAGGGATTGCGGTTTCGGATGGATGCGCCGCTGATCGATCAGCGGCTGGTCCCAGCATATTAGCAGTCTGCCAGCGGGATGAGTCGCAGTCCGCAGGGTGATTTGCACCATTGGCCCCTGATTGCCCGCTTCTGACTTGGATCGGCGTATCATGGCGTTGCTGCCCTTCCGGTGAATCCAGATTTGTCACGGCCAAGGTCAACGTAAGTAAATGTGAGCCTTGCTGTTTTCCCTATAGACTTGAGCCATGAGCACAGTACCTGTTGTACGGCCCTGCTGCCTTGTCGTTGAGGATCAGGTCCTGATCGCCATGTCCGTCGAGGCGTATCTTGAGGATGAAGGCTTCGAGGTCGAGACGGTCACCTCAGCGTCTCAAGCCCAAGCATGGCTGGAGCAGGCCCACACCCCCGCTTACGCCGTTGTCGATTTCATGCTCCAGTATTGGCCTGCTACGGCGCTCGCAGAAGAGCTTCGCCGACGCGGCATCCCGTTTGTTGTGTATTCGGGCCACACTCGGGCGCTGGGCATCCCGTCCGATCTTACGAAGGTGCCATGGCTTGAAAAGCCGACGACGCGCGATGACCTGTTGCGGGCGCTCTTCAACCTGCGAAGCCTGACGACAACTAAATCATCTTCCTGCTCGTCCGTGCAAAACGGCTGATCGCTATCGAAGCTTTCACAGCGGATGACACGCTCTCTTCTTCCTGCTGCTCATCGCTATGCCGATCATGCGTACCGGCACGTCAGGCAATGCGCCGAGGAGGCCAGAGTGCCAATGAGGAAGGTGGCCGCACACGGGCGATAGCTTGGCCTTTTCGCTGCGTTCGAGCAGAAAACTTCTTCCATTCTAACGCAGGTAAATGTGCTCTGCAGCGCAGGTGATACGCTTCTAATACATGGGCATGACCTACCAACGTGTTCGCGTTGACACCGGCAGCGCCGATGAAGACGGCCTGCTCGTGCTGCGCGACAACAAGCTCGTTGCGGTCCTCGTCCAAGTATCCACTGAGATTGGCGACCCTGAGCTTCGCAATCAGTGGTTTCTGGAGGCAGGCTTCGGGCCATGTCTGGGGCGACGGCAGGGGCATGGCGTGTTTGGCAGCCTCGCGGCGGCAGCGGCTTGGATACAACAGGCTGTTTCCGAGGCTGACGCAAGACAACGCGCCTGGGTTCAGCGTCAAGCCGAGCTTCGGGCGCGACGGAGGCCGAGATCGGTCGGAGGGCGCGTGATGTCATCTTCTCCCCTCGATAGCAAGACGATCCTCTTGGTGGAGGACGAGCCGCTAGTGCGGATGTTCATGGTCGATCTGCTCCAGGAGGAGGGCTACCGGGTTCTGGAGGCCGCCCATGCTGATGAGGCTCTGACGTTGCTGGGTGCCCGTCCCGATGTACTGGCCGTGGTGACGGATGTGAACATGCCAGGGATGACCGGCTTTGAGTTGGCGCGTGCGATCCATGAGAAGAATCCGATGATGAGCGTTGTCATCATGTCGGCTGTGACAGGACCAGGGGAGGAAGGCTTACCCAGCAATGCCGTCTTCCTGGCCAAGCCGACCATGCCTGCGATGATCGTCGATACGGTCAATCGGGCGGTGATCGGCACGCTCAATGCCCGAACCAGCCTGTTCGGTTCAGAAGCAGCCTCACCGGAAAACTGCGACGCGAGCGAGGGTGCAACCATTGATCCATTTGATCCACTCTCCGGGAAGAGCCGCCACCGCTGATCAGGCGTGACTATGGCAGCCCGAGTGCTGCTACGGCATAGGGCTGCGAGGCTCCTGCCCCTGCGACCCGTCAAACCAGGAAGCTCGCCGCAGGTCCCTGCCGCTATCGCTCGCGTTGGTTGGCGTTGAGACCGTCGCCCTCATGCTCCAAGTGCAAGTAGTTGGAGTTGAACAGCGCAGCCTGCTGCAAGGCATTCAGGTCGAGAATGGAGAGATGCTTACCCTTGAGTTCGAGCAGACGATCCCGCCGCAGGTCCTGGAGCGTCCGATTAACGTGAACCACACTGAGTCCGAGCGTGTCGCCCAACTCGCTTTGCGTGACGGGCAGGATGCAGGAGTTGCCGTTGGTCAGCCCCACGGCGCGGAGCCGGAAGAACAACTCGCAGAGAAGGTGCGCCGTGCGCTCATAGGCGCTGCGCTGGCCCACGTTGACCACCCATTCGCGCAAGGTCGCCTCGTCCACCAGAGTGGACCACCACAGCGCCTGGGTGATGCGCGGATGCTGCGCCATCAGGTCGAGGATGATGTCGCGCGGAATGGTGGCAACCGTGGCCGGTGAGAGGGTTGCGATGGAGTGATCCATCTGGCGCAGGATGAACACGTTGATGTCGCACATGTCTCCTGGCACGAAGTAGGCCATGATCTGCCGCCGCCCGTCCTGAAGTTGTTTGTAACGGCAGCCCCATCCCTCGATCAGCAGCTTGACCGCTTCTGGGCGGTCGCCTTCGCTGATAATGTCTTCACGGGGGCGATAGGCCCTGACCTGACCGGCTGCTTTGTCCAGTGCCTGCCGGTCGTCCTCAGAGAGGTGAGTGAAGTTCTCCAGCTTGCGGATGACCGGGTTCAGCATAGCGGCATCCTCCGCATTGTTGATTATACCACACGACGGACTACGGTTGCCCAGCCGAATAAGCGGATCGCAAGGTCCTCAATCGGACTGGTTCGAGCGCGACGCGTTCAGCAACTCCTGAGAGCGACGGATGCCCTCCCGCGCCATCCTAACCTGCTCGTCGAGAGCGGCAGCCAACCGCCGAGTCCGGTCGGCGAGTGCCTTGGCGGTGCGAGCTTGATGGGGCAGCTTTTGCCGCGCTGTGCGCTGCTTGGTGCTGTCGAGGACTTCCGAGAAGGGAAGCGTCTGGATTACTTGCCCGCAGCAGTCCGCAATCTCGAACGTGTTGCGGGTTGGGTCTTCCCGCTGTCTCAGCAGGTCAGGCCACATCTCCAGGGCCGTCTGGAATGCCTCCAGATAGGCGGTCTCCACGTCAGGAAGCTCAAGCCCGATCTCGTAAGGCTTGAGACCCTGCGCCATCCTGAGATGAAAGTAAAAGCGAGGCATAGCCTTATTCGCCCTGTCGGCTCGGCGGAAGACGATCGAGTCAACGTTTCACAGGCGCTATTGTTCGTTGGTGCAGGACACGATGTGTGTTCAAAGGCACCGGAAGCGGTTAGGTGCCAGTGCCCGGAGAGATTGCCCTTTGGGATTAGCTCAACGGTGCTATCATCCCGGCTTCCCAGAAAGGGGAGGGTCAACGATGCTGCGTAGCTCTGCCGCGCCACAACCTCTCGGGTCTTTGACACAGCCCCCTTGGTATTCGGACGATCTTCTGCCTGAGCTTCAGGCCACGCTTGCCATCTTGGCTGATATCGAGATGCAGTTCCAGGCTGATCGGGAGCGGCTGGACACGTGGGCAGGTCCCGAAGCCCTCAAGAGGAAGTTTGCCGCTCAGCTTGAGGAGCGTCGCCAGCAGGACCGTGAACCGTATGTGCAGCGGCTGGCCGATCTCCATGGCCGGATGATCAGGGTTATGACCTTGGAAGATATTTGCTTCAATCCTTGAAGCTCTCAGCGACCTGTCCTTGCGGTCCGCCAATCAGATGATTGCTGCGACGGGTGAAGCTTGAAGACTGGACTTCTTTGGGCTGCGGAGGGAACGGGTTGGTGACCTCCGGGCATAGAGTGGCCTGTCTGCCGCATGCTTCGCCATAAACGCCTTGATGCGCGGGGCAATCTCCCTGCGGAAGCGCGAGCCGTTGAAGACGCCGTAGTGTCCCACATCAGCTTGGAGATGGCGCTCCTTCTTCGCATTCGGCAGGTTTGGCGTGAGATCGAGCGCCGCGACCGTCTGGCCGCATCCGGTGATATCGTCCTTCTCACCCTCAATTGTCATGAGAGCGCAGCGGTGGATCGCCCGCAGGTCCACGGGCTTGTCCCGGTGCCGCATCAGCCCTCTGGGCAGCAGATGATTGATGAATACCGTCTCAAGCGTCTGGAGGTAATACTCGGCAGACAGGTCCATGACGGCCAGATACTCATCGTAGAACGCGCGGTGCTTACCCGCCGAGTCACCGTCGCCCTCGATAAGATGCTTGAACATCTCCCAATGGGCCGAGACATGGCGATCCGGGTTCATCGCCATGAAACCACAGAGTTGCATGAAGCCTGGATAAACCATACGCCCTCGGCCCCGGTATCGGTCTGGTACAGGATGGATGCAGTGACGCTTGAACCAGCGGATGTCTCGCGTCTGAGCGAAGCTGTTGACGGCTGTTGGCGTGTGGCGGGTATCAACTGGACCGCCCAGCAGCGTCGCTGAAACAGGCACCAGCCGATGCTCTTCGGCTTCCATGCGGGCGATTGCTGCCAGCACAGGTACCGCAGGCTGGCAGACAGCCATCACGTGCAGGTCCGGTCCGAGGGCCTCGAACATGCCGACGCAGTAATCGACATAATCCGAGAGATCAAACCGGCCCTCAGAGAGCGACACATCCTTGGCATCGGCCCAGTCGGTGATGAATACCTGATGCGTGTCGAGGAAGGCTGCCACCGTGCCCCGCAGCAGGGTGGCATAGTGGCCTGACATCGGAGGGACAATCAACAACTTGGGCTTGTCAGCGGGTGGTCCGAAGGCGATCACCCGGCAAAAGGGCCGCTGCCACACAATCCCTTCCGACGCAGGAAGGTTGAACGCAGGTTTGGGGTAAGGCCGGGTGGTCCGCGTAAATAACTCGCACGAGGCGGCAAGCACCCGAGCACCGGGAGTGTAGGTTGCCGGATTGAATGGATTGGCGCAGGTGAGCCGCGTGAGGTCGGCAACCATCTGGGCGGGCGTTGCCATCAACTGTGACGCTTCATGCAACAGGTACAACATGCGACTGTGCCTCGCGGCCTGTCTGCGCCCCACTGGTGTTCTAAGCCGCTGGTCTTCGCCTCGGCTCGTACTGAGTTTGGGGCGGCGATGCTTAGCACCGAGTAAATCGGATGCTCTCATAAAATAGCGGGAAGCCGCAGCTTCCCGCTAGTGAGGAGGAAGGAACTAGGAGCTTCAACTCATGAACTGTGAGGCAAACGACATTTAAAACAAGATTGTTCCTGGAACAACCTTCAATAGGAGAAATTTAACTCGATAAATAACTTATGATAATACCTTAACTGTGCCATAAATACGTTTATTAACTTAAATTATCCTGTGGCGCGGCCGATTCCAATTCAAGGCTATGTATCATTCCGCGCTATAATGAGAGGTGTTTCTGACGAAATGTGCTGAGCCTACAACCTTGAGAGCAGTTCAGCGCGTTAAGCTGACATAGAAGAAAGAAGAAGCGCTTTGTCAGGATTTCAACATTCACGGACATCACTCTTGAATCGGGTCTATCCTCTGGACCTAACCGGTAAAGCCGAACTTGGACCCGACGATGTAACCAAGGCCGTGCTGGCAGCGGATCAGGGCTAACAGGATGTCCGTGCTCTTGTGGAGCGGCTCGCGCGATGCGAGCAAATCAAGCATCAGGTGGGCGGCGGATGAGTGGGCTGGGCTCTGGCTTGCTGGGGACCTTTCTTGGATCAACATGCAAGCCGCTCGTGGGGAAGATCAGGGATGGTTAGGGGCTTGAAGCTGATCTATCACATCGACCCGCCCCCTCGTGCTCCAGGTGCAAATAGTTCGGGTTGAACATTGACAGGTCCGCCAGTCGCTCGAAGTCGAGGATGGTCAGGCGCTTCCCCTTCCAGGCGATCAGCCCTTCGGCGCGAAGCTCCTGGAGCATGCGGTTGGTATGAACCAGGGTCAGCCCTACCGTGTCGGCTAAGTCAGTCTGCGTGACCGGGAACTCAAAGCTCAGGTCCTCCGCAAGCCCAACAGCCCGCACCCGCACGAACATCTCACAGATCAGATGCGCGACCCGCTCGAAGGCTTTGCGCTGGCCCACATTGACTACCCACTCGCGCGTGATCGCCTCGTCCACCAGCGTACTCCACCACAGCGCCCGCGCAATGCGAGGGTGACACTCGGTGAGGTCAATCATTGTCTCTGCCGGGATCACTGCCACTTTAGCGGGCGTGAGCGTGCTGATGGAGTGATCCATCCGCTTTAGTACAAAGATACGCTGGTCGCATAGATCACCGGGGATGAAGTAGGCCATGATCTGCCGCTCGCCATCGGGCAGCGTCTTGTAGCGGCAGGCCCAGCCACTCAGGATCAGGTAGACCCCGTCCGGAGGTGCGTCTTCTCGGATGAGATCAGTGTGCGCCGCGATATGAGTTGGCGTTTGTGACAGTCCTTCCAAGGTCCGTTCATCAGCCTCTGGCAGCATGATGTAGTTGCTGAGCTTGCGGATCAGCAGGTTCATCAAGACAAAGCTCGGATCAGGACCTTGCTGGGTGGGCATTGCGGGCGCATGGCTTTCCTCCCTAGTCGTGAGGAACAAGATCATCATAGCATAGCTGGCAACTGCGCTCACCAAAGTGATGCCGAGAGATGGAGGAAAGGCACAGATTTCGTCGGCAGGGCAGTCCTATAGCTAAGACAAAGTCACTTACTGCTAAGATAACTTGTCTACAAATGTCGAAATTTGGGGTTCGATAGGCTTTATTTTTGAGTTCTTTCGGTTATCCGACAGACAGACGTCTTTCCCCCCTCTTTAACTTTTGTTAAATCCTATGCGAAAAGAGGGGAGCAAGCATGGCCGCGCAAGTGATCCCGTATGTCCCTAATCAGGTGCTTGGGAACGTCCAGCAGTCAGATCATCCGGAGCCAAGGGTCACGACAGTGTTGGTGTGTGACAGCGCCGTTCTGCCGATCGGGCTTCAGGACATCCTGCGGGGGACGCCGTTTTCTCCTGCTGCGACAACGTCGCCCGCCGATCCGGTCGTGGTCCAGGATATGGCCTCGGAACCTGCCCTGGTCCTGATCGAAGCCGGTCAGAACACCAATCACGTGCTTGAGGTGATTAGGCACGTAAGAGAGCAGGCTCCTAAAATTCGCATTGTAGTCCTGGCGGATCGGTTCGACCTCGGCTTCGTGCAACTGGGACATCAGGCAGGGGTGAACGGCTTCTGTTCATCAGCCAGTGCACCTGACGTTCTGATCAAGTCTTTGGAATTGGTCATGGTGGGGGAGAGCATTCTGCCCTTTGCGGTCCTCCGCGCAATCTTGGATGAGGTTCTCCGAAAGCAAGACCAGCCGCTCCAGGACAACAGCGAGGAAGGGACATGCGTGTCTGACCTGAAGACTTGCAAACTCTCCGCGCGGGAGATGGAAATCCTGAGGTGCTTGACGAAAGGAGAGCCCAACAAGGTTATCGCCCGCAAGCTGGAGATCACCGAAGCCACCATTAAGGTCCACGTCAAAGCCATTTTGCGCAAGATCGGAGCCACGAATCGGACCCAGGCCGCCATGTGGGCGTCACAGCGACTGTCCCAAACAGGAGTATCTACCCTGAATGCCTGAGACCTTGCCGACGAAGATAGCGATTGGGATCGGGTTCGTGGTCATCATCCACCCGGTCCGATGAGAAAATTGCCGAAATACCTTGCCATGAACGCGCTGTGTCGATCGACAGGAGCCCCCATGAAGAAGGCGCGCAAGCTCCATGAAAGCTCAAGTGGTGATCGTTGGTATTTGGTCCGCGACCCTTCAGGAAGTCTGTTCATCCATCACGAAGCTAATGCGGCGTCTGGAGGGTACGTGGAACACGAGGACATTGTAACCTTCCTAACTCGAGGCGATGGTCCCGAACAACAGGAATTGCTGCGCCTGATCGGAACCCTTGTCGTGGAGCATCCCGCCCACATCTGACGCCTTGCGGCAGATGGGCTTAAACAGCCGACGACAGGCGGGTCAGTCACACGGCTGGGTTTCACTCAGTTCTCATCCTCTTCGGGCAGAGACTCGATTTCGCCGATGCCCCAAGCACGATGGCCAGCGCGGCGCTCCAGGGCCTCGACCTGCCGCAGAAGCTGGGTCGCGAGGGCCGCTTCGCGCCGGAAGCCCTCGTCACCAGGGTCACCTCCCAAGCGCGTGTGCATGTCACGCACTCTCGCTTCGAGGGCGCGCCTGAGAACGCCGAATTGCTCTCGATTCAGGTCAAGCAACATGTGCGTCTGGCCCCCGTGCTCCCGTTGGCGATCAGCCTAGAGCCAAATGGCGGCAGCCCACCAGCACAAGCCGATGGTGACCACAACGGCTGTCCAATTCAGAATACGAGCGAAAGGTCCACGCGCCGAAGCGATCTCACGACCACTCGGTGTCGGACGCATGTCAGAGCTGGCTCGGGAAATTTAGACAGTGGGCTAAGTGGAGTTTCTGCCTGAGAGCAGCCAGAATGGCTGCCGAACAGGAGAAACTATGAGCAAGAGACCGCGCCGGAACCACTCTCCGGCTTTCAAGGCTAAAGTGGCCCTGGCCGCCGTGAAGGGCGAGAAGACCCTTGCCGAATTGGCTCAGCAGTTCGATGTGCACCCGAACCAGATCACCCAGTGGAAAGCCCAGCTCCTCGACGGGGCGGCCGACGTGTTCGGGGCCGAGAAGGCTGGAGCGGCGAACCCGCCGGTGGATGTGAAGACGTTGCATGCCAAGATCGGCGAGCTGACCCTGGCCAATGATTTTTTAGAGTACGCGCTCGCCAAAGCCGGAGTGTGGCCGAGCGCAAAGCGATGATCGACCGCTCGCATGCCCTGCCGCTGATCCGGCAGGCCGAGGAGCTGGGGATCAGCCGGGGCAGCCTTTACTATCGCTCGCAGCCGGTCCCGGCCGCTGATCTGACCCTGATGCGGCGGATGGACGAACTCCATCTGGAGTTTCCGTTCGCGGGCAGCCGCATGCTGCGCGATCTCTTGGTGGCCGAGGGCTTCACGGTCGGGCGCCTGCATGTTGCCACGCTGATGAAGCGGATGGGCATCGAGGCGCTCTCCCGCAAGCCCAACACCTCCAAACCGGCGCCAGGGCATCAGACCTATCCTTATCTGCTGCGCAACCTGGCGATCACGCGCCCCAATCAAGTCTGGGCCATGGACATCACGTAGATACTGTCGGCGAATTCCGTTTGGCTATTTAGCAAGAGGAGGAGTCCATGAGCCTTCATCCTGAGCCAATTGGCGAGATCCCGGCTGAGACCATGCGGGTTGCCCGGGCAGCTTTCCCTAAGGGCAACATTGTGACCCGACTGCGGGATGAATTTGCCATCCTCTACCAGGACGAGGACTTCCGACAGTTCTATCCGAGCCGGGGGCAGCCCCCCCTTGCGCCGTGGCGGCTGGCTCTGATCACGATCTTCCAGTTCCTTGAACACCTCAGTGACCGGCAGGCCGCCGATGCTGTCCGGGCGCGGATCGACTGGAAGTACGCTCTGGGGCTCGAACTGACCGACCCCGGGTTCCACTTCAGCGTGCTCACCGAATTCCGGGCCCGCCTTGTCGCCGGCCAGGCGGAGCACCTGCTGCTGGACACCATGCTCGAGCGCTTCAAGGCCCGCGGTCTGATCAAAGCGCGCGGCAAGCAGCGCACCGACAGCACGCATGTCTTGGGGGCCGTGCATGACCTCCATCTTCTGGAGCTTGTCGCCGAGACACTCCGCGCCACTCTCGATGATCTGGCCGCCGTTGTGCCGGATTGGCTTCGCGTGATCGCTCAGCCGGCTTGGTTCGAGCGCTATGCGCATCGCATTGAAGACTATCGCCTGCCCAAGAGCCGGGACAAGCGCGAAGCCCTTTCGCTGGAGATTGGCGCGGACGGGTTCTGCCTGCTCGATGCCCTGGACGATGAGAGCGCGCCGGCTGCCGCCCGCGCGGTGCCGATGGTGCAGACGCTGCGCGACGTGTGGCGGGTGCATTACGCACGGGATGACGGGCAGCCGCGCTGGCGGGCTGGAGCGGAACTGCCGCCGGTCGGCGAGCGGCTGCAGTCGCCCTACGATCCCGAGATGCACTACAGCACAAAGCGTCAGATGGAGTGGTCAGGCTACAAGGTTCATATCACCGAGACCTGCGATGCCGACGCGGCTCACCTGGTGACGCACGTGAAGACCTGCCCGGCCATGGAGCAGGATATGACCAGCACTGCCGAGATCCACGCCTGCCTGGCGGCCAAGGGTCTCCTCCCTTCTGAACACTTCGTGGACTCAGCCTATGTTGATGCAGCTTTGTTGGTCAGCAGTCGGCGAGACTACGGGATCTCGCTCGAGGGGCCGGTGCGGGGCGTATCGAGCTGGCAATCCCGCATGAGCCAAGGATACGACATGCCTCGATTTGCCGTGGACTGGGAGAACGAACAAGTGACCTGTCCGCAGGGCAAGACCTCCGTGGCCTGGCGCGTCGCGCGCAGCGAGGACGGAAGCCCACGCATCCATGCTCGCTTCAGCCGCTCGGATTGTGGAGCATGCGTCGCCAGGGCGTTGTGCACGCCTGCGAAGGATGCGCGTCGCTCCGTTTATTTCCACATGCGTGAGGAATACGAAGCGTTGAGAGCCGCACGGGCTCGGATGCACGACCCCGAGTGGAAGGAGCGCTATCACGTCCGAGCCGGGGTGGAGGGCACGCTCTCACAGGGGGTGCGGGCGTTCGGAATGCGACGGAGCCGGTATATCGGATTGCTGAAGACCGGGCTTCAGGAGGTCTGCACAGCCGCCGCGATGAACGTCTCGCGGATTGTGCATTGGCTGGACGGATCGCCACGGGCCACAACGCGCGTGACACGCTTTGCCGCCTTGGCGCCGATCGCCTGAATTCGCCGACAGTATCTAAATGATCGACCGACCGCGACCGGCAGATCGGCGTCTTCCTGACGTGTCTGAAGCCTGCCCTTGAGCTTGTAAGAATATAGGCTGATATGCCTAAATCTATTGCGTTCAGAAATCTGCTATCTGATAACCGAGGGAGCCATGGCTTCGTTTCCATTCACACCGGGACTGATCCTGGTGAATGCCTTCAACGACGAGACGTTTGTCTTCACCACGCCCGAGAGTGCCGAGGCAGCCGAATTCGAGGTTCGCCTGGGACCAGGAGGCTCCGGTGGCGGCAATGCGATGGTCCATATCCATCCCAAGACGGACGAAACCTTCACGGTTCGGTCGGGCCTACTGAACGTCTCCATTGATGGTAAGCTACATGACCTGCGGCCCGGTGAGACGATCACCGTTCCCCACGGGAAGCCGCATTTCTTCCGCAACGCCCATGAGGGCGACACGGTGGTGGTGATCCGATTCACCCCGGCGCAACAGCAACTGCGTTTCTTCCTGAACTTCGCCACCATCGCGCAGAACCACCCCGAGTGGTTCGGCTCCAAGGGCGAACCCAGCTTTCTGCTGATGGCACTCACTCTCCATGCCTTCAAGGATCACTTCTATGTGGCCGGCCCACCGGTCTGGGTGCAGAAGATGCTCTTTGCAGCGCTCGCGCCCATTGCCCGGCTCCTGGGCTACAAAGTCGTCGTCAAGCCCTAAGCGAGCAGTTTACTCCGGTGCAGGACGAGCACGCCGACATATCGATCTCGCCCTTCGGGTTCTTAGCGACCTTAGGATGGATCAACACGTTCGGCAGCGGAAGGAAGCCATCCAGGCGAAGATACCAGTAAACGAGACGTTCGTCAGTCAGCACGCAGCCTTCTTTCTGCCCAGTGGCTCAAAGGAGCCGAATCCCGTCAAACGGTTTGGCGAGGCACCACAGTCCGGATTGAGCCCTTCCGAAATTGAACGTATTCCATCACGCCCAGAGACGTTTACCACGACCAGAAAGCAAGGTTTTGCGAGGCCCAAAACCCAAAGGCTAACCGAGACACCCACCCATCAGTTGCAGTGAAGATGGTTTTAAGGAGTGGGCGCTCGGGCGGGCAGGGCAGTACCTATTCACACCCCAGCAGCTTCCTTCAAGGGTCCAAGGAGATCCACTGAAGCCCATCGCTCCTGGATCTTGCCGTCTGCGATGCGCCAGAACACCATTCCGGTGAACTCGATGAGCTTGTGTGAGGCCGGAATGCCCCGGAAGTCGGCGCTGTGCGTACCTCTCCAGCGAGCCCGCACGGCAACCTTGTCGCCCTCTGCGACAATATCCTCGATGACCACGTGCAAATCAGGGAACACGGCTTTCAATCCCTGAATGTGCTGCTTGACCCCATCAGGCCCGAGACGTGAGCCAGCAGCATGGTCGAAGAAATCATCATCAACCTGCTCGTTGATGGCAGCCGGATCGAAGCGATTTGCCGTTGCCTCGTAATGCGCTCGGATCAGGCTCTTGTTGTACTCAGGATCACTCATCCTGTTGACTTTCCCTTAGAGGTTACGTTGGCGTTTCCTGCCGCCTTATCGTGATTATTCCGTTGCTCACCAGCCGGTCTACCGAGACGAAGATCGTTCAAATCGCTTTCCAGAATCACTCTGAGTCGGATCAGGGCATCACGGTGCCGGGTTTCGATCGCTGCC
Organism: Microvirga yunnanensis; assembly: GCF_025460875.1. Classification (NCBI taxonomy): domain Bacteria; kingdom Pseudomonadati; phylum Pseudomonadota; class Alphaproteobacteria; order Hyphomicrobiales; family Methylobacteriaceae; genus Microvirga; species Microvirga yunnanensis. Next base: position 5,018 of record NZ_JAMXFI010000032.1, on the reverse strand, counting down.
AAACGAATCTTCTCATCGATCAGCCTCAGCATGGAAAGCATGTCTGGTTCAGGCAAGAAGAGCGAAACAGCCGTATTCTCAGTAAGTGATCTCAGAACTTCTGCTTGGCCCGCGAACAGACGTAATCGTATTCGCCTTCTCGGTCCTCGCCCTTCTGGATTACGAGCTTGCCTTTGCCGGTCAAACGGTTTGCCGTGAAGCTCCAATGCGGCTTGAATGAATCCGACATCCAGCCGCCGTCGAAATGGATGGCTTCAGGAGTCACGAAGTGGTGGGTGACACCACCGTGATGATCACCATAATCCTGCCACCGATTGACGATCTCACGCAGGTTCGCCATACCGGTCGGATACGACAGACCGTAACCTCCGTTGGTCGCGCATGGCGTCATGTCGGCGACGAAATCGCCCGAAATGCAGCTTACCATCTTGTTCAGCATCTTTCGCGCTTCAAGGCTCATGATGACCTCCGGCGCGTTCTTGCTCGTGCACTGGATGATATCTTTCGCGGCAACGGGTGTCGCCAGACAGAGCACAGCAAGTGTAATTGTGAGTTTCTTCACGGTCCCCCCATTTAGGTCCAGACATTCGCAGCTAAGAGTTCAGCTCCGGCCCCGGTTCTATAACACCCCAAATCCGCTTTTAGGAAAGAGGCCCTTGATTGTCTCGACCGGTATGTTGCTATCTATAATGACGTATGCACCCGGTCGGATACGCCGGGTGCCCTTCCCGCAGCTTGTCCAAAGGCGTTTCGTGTTCCCGCTCCGAACCGCCATAGCTACAGCCTTCTTCAGGCCGACGAGGACAACGATCCGTTTTCTCTTGTGGCTGGCTTTTTAGATGGTCAGAAGATCATTTCATGGAGGGTGCCGAACCGAATGGCTACCCTGAAACGTGGGAGGAGGCTCTGGAGGGATGCTCAAAAGCAGGGCCAAGAATCAGATCTTGCTGCCATATTCACCCCAATTCATGCACTGCACGAGATGGCGACCGGTGAAAGAAGCTCCGGAGAGCACTTTTCCACTGATGTGGGTGACCTTTCGATTGGTAGACAGCACAACCGTGTGCCCATCGCGAAGACGGTGCTAAGCTGCCGCTGGTCATAAATTAACAGGACGAGGGGCATATGAGATCGCTTGGTATCGCTCTCTTAGCAATAGGGGTAGCTGGAATGGGAGCGGCATTCTTCTTCCCGGTCGAGCGCACAATGATAGGATCTGCATCCGAGCTTGGGCGCATCGCTAACCTGGATCTCATAGCAGTAAGAGCAATGCTACATTCAACAGCCGGATTTTTTGCAGTCATAGGGGCGGTGTTTTTTGGGGCCGCACATGTTCGAGTGTCAGCGGCACAACCCACTGTGAAATCGACACTCACAGAGCAGGATTACGCCGAAGTTGATGCAATCTGGATGGGCAGACACCGCTCGTAGTTTGATAGGAGCCATTAGCTTCCAGGGGAGAACCCCATTAGTCGCACCTGGATCGGCATTCCAGATACAGATCGACTGCGAGCCTTAAGGTGCAAATCTCTTAAGAACTTCGCTTATCTCCTCTCGGCTCGACAGGAAGCGGTTCGTGTTCAGGAACCCCGCAGGAGGCGCAGGGACGCCAGGAAGCTCATCCGCATTGATCTCCATGCCTTCACACCAGCACCCGATGTTCAAACCGCCTGGAGACGAATAGTTGAGGTAAGCGCTAATAACCGGCTTAGTACTACAGCCGGGCCTTGCGTCGGGGCCGCGTGCGCTTACGCCAGTGGCACTCACGAGCGCGCTGCTGATGGCGTCGGCGCCACACCGACCAGTGCTCGACCGCCTCAACCGAAGGCGGTCGCTCCCACACCAAGTGCCAAAGCAGCCGCCGCACTTCCGGCACGGTGAGCGGTAGCAGCCGCACGCCGCGTTTGATCGGGACTTCTCCCCCCGATGGCGTGCTGACGCACGATGGTCAGATACGCATGCGCCAGCATGGATAGGGTGATGTGGCGATGCCAGCCCGTCCATGAGCGCACCTCGTACTCGTCCAACCCGGTCTCGCCCTTGGCTTCCTCAAAGCAGTTCTCGATCGCCCAGCGCATCCCCGCAATCCGCACCAGATCAGCCAGTGATGTCGCCTCCGGCGCCCAGGTGAGATAGAACGTGAACTGATGCGGCCGCCCTTTCTTCCGCCGGATCAGCAGCCCGGACTTCCAGCCTGTCGGCGGGATACCGTAGGGCAGATAGGCCCAGTCATACAGGCGCGGGCCCTTGGCCCCGTCGCCGGCACTCAGCCGTGTCCAGCCTCTTGTGGGCACATCCTCGAGCCAGTCCTCCACCGGCTTGAGCCCGATCCGCTGGGCCGAGGTCACCGCCAGCACGTAGCCACGTCCGTGCGCCTCAATCAAACGGCGGGTGTGAGAGTCGGCGCCATAAACACAGTCGCCGACCACCCACCGGCACGGCACCCCGGCCGCAAACGCGCGCTTCACCATCGCCTGGCCGAGCTTCGGCTTGGTGGTGAAGCCGATCTCCTCCGGCACGCCCGCTTCTGCGCGCCTTGCCGCATCGAAAGCCCAGGTGTCCGGCAGGTAGAGCGCCCGGTCTATCAGCGCATGCCCGTGCCGGCTGGCATAGGCGAGAAACACCCCGATCTGAGAATTCTCAATGCGCCCGGCGGTGCCGGAGTATTGGCGTTTGACGCCGGCCGACTTGTCGCCCTTCTTCACGAAGCCGGTCTCGTCCAGCACCAGCACGGCATCCGGATCGCCGAGATGCTCGACCACATAGGCCTGCAGGTCATCGCGTACCGCCTCGGCATCCCAGTGCATGCGGGCGAGGAAATCCTGCACGCCGTCGGGGCTGACATCGCCGGCGGCTTCCGCCAGGTGCCAGCCGTTCTTACGCTCCAAAGGTGAGAGCAGACCCTGCAAGTAGGCCCGGGCGCGTCGGCGCGGTTCGATGCGGCTGAAACGGGGAGCGATCCGGATGCAGAGGTCATCCAATTGAGCGGCCCAGAGATGGGCCTCGTTTGCATGCGTCATGGCACGACACCTCCGTGTCTAAGTCAACGCATAAACCCGGCTGTAGTATTAGGACGTGTGTGCCCATCAACCTTCCGCTTGAGGGTGATTGTCCAAGAACCAGTGCCAATCTTGAAGCCGTAAGTCGGAGCCGCGCTCACTAAGTGGGAAACGAGATGACCAATCCCACGCTCATCAGCAAGTACAATGAGTTCGCTAATGCTGCGAGGCTTTTGGCGCGGGATGCGTCCAATCAGGTGGGGCACAAAAATAGCCTCATATGAGGTTGGCTCCAGCGCTGGTCTATCCCGATTCGTCAGGACCTCAATGTTGTTCCCGGTCCACTGCCATATTGCGAAATCGAAGTGCCAATCGCCTGATCGTCGGATCAGCATCTGCTCCAATTGAGACAGATCGCTGATATCCCTGGCAAGGATAACGATTAGGGGAGGGCTTCGCCGATCCCACAGCCGGGTTCCGGCATCCGCAACAGTGTCGGCCTTCTCTCGGCGATAGAGTGGCCCCAGTGCACCAGCGATCTTGCTTTCCAGGCTGTGGGCGCGGTCGGGCCGATAGTCAACAATTTCTGCGGTGACACGCACCTTCACTTCGATAAGAGTAAGCCTGCCGTCCAGAAGGCCGATGCTGTCAATACGAGCGCCTCGGGCTTCCACATCCGAGAAGGTTTCGATGTAGCCCCACTGCTGTCGGAGCCAATCGATGGCGACCTGCTGTAGCCTTTTCTCCGGGTAGCGGTTGGCCATGGTCACACCGGGCAGGTGGTCAGCCGGGCACCACGGAAAGTCCGGCAGCCCCGGACAAGACCGCAGGCTCTTGGATGAGGGACGGCCCTCTCGGGATAAAGTTGGTGAGATACTTGGCTGGCTTTTCGAAGCCCCGAAGCTGCCCAATCTTGATCCACTGGCTCTTAGAGAGTGGCGTTAGATCGGTAACCTCCCAGAAAACCGCCCACGACCCCTGGTTATCCAGCGGGTACTTCGCCGTGCTCGCTGGGCGGTACTTCATCCCGTCTGGATGTGCACCTCCTTTCGACTGGACGAAGCCGGTGTAGGTTGCCCTCCAAGTGATGGTCGGTGGACTGATCGGCTGAGCCGCATCGGATACATATATCAACACCCATGGGTCGTTGCCGTTCAGTTGAAGGACTACAAAGGGGAAATTCCGGCATACGTCGCCGATCAGATAGAAGAGGCAATCACGGCTCGGACTGACGGAAAAAGAGGATCACAGACTCTGGTGTCCGTTATCCTGGCATCAACGGAAGCAAAGCCGAGCCCATCCCTCATTGAGCGGCTGGCCGCATTGCAGGAAAAGTACAACATACCTGTGGAATGCGTGCACGGTGACGATCTTATGCGAGTTTTTGCCCGAGGTCTGTTTGTGCGCCACCGAGAAGCGCGGTTGTGAGGCGTTGCGCGACTTCTGCTCTCGAGCTGAAGCGGAGTTCCCAAATATTTCTCGTTAGGAGTGTAGTAATGCTGTTGAAGAATGACCAACAGGGTCGCGACAAAGCCATTGAGCTGCTGCGCAGCGGACTTGTGCTGAGTGCCCACCCTGAAGAATATGAGGACGATCGAAGCGAATTCATCCAGCCGCCGAGAAAAGGCGTCAGGCTTCGGGGAACACATATCGAGGCAGTCCGTCCATTGGTGCTGCACCTGATCAAGCAGGCACGCAAGGAAGTTGACGGATTGAGATTTGGGACATTTCAACTCCCCGAGTGCGGTCCAGGGTGGTACGTGTACCACGAGTCCACCGATCTCGTTCGCTTCTCGGTTCCCGCTGATAAGACTCCCTCATATATTGTAGGTGAGGATCCGTTCTACGATAAGAGCTATGGCTTGTAGGCCTTGTAGTGACACACCTCTCAGCTGGAGTTTGGCCCTTTCAGGCGGGGAAGCATGCGGCCTCAGTGAGGCGATTGAGCAAGGCCCGCGGGATTTTCACCTGGTCTCGGTCTTGCCGGGACATGTCAAAACTGGCGCTCCATAGTTTGGC